>JAAZDZ010000466.1 GCA_012512545.1 Alcaligenaceae bacterium
CTCGATGTGCTGATCCCTCCTTCCCGCAACGCGCAGGGCGAGCCCGAGCGCGAGGAAAACAGCGCTCGCCAGGTGTTTCGCAAGCGGCTGCGCGAAGGCAAGATCGACGACATGCAAGTCGAGATTGAGGTCGCCCAGGCCATGCCTCACATGGAAATCATGGCGCCTCCAGGCATGGAAGAAATGACCGAGCAGCTGCGCGGCATGTTCGCAGGTCTGGGCCAGGACAAAAAGAAACAGCGCAAGATGTCGGTGAAAGAAGCCTTCAAACTGCTCACCGAAGAAGAAGCGGCCAAGCGCGTCAACGAAGAGGAACTGCGCGCTGACGCCATCACCAATGCCGAACAGAACGGCATTGTCTTCCTGGACGAAATCGACAAAATCGCCACCCGTCAGGAACACAGCGGCGGCGATGTATCCCGCCAGGGCGTGCAGCGCGACCTTCTGCCACTGGTGGAAGGCACAACGGTCAACACCAAGTACGGCGTTGTGCGCACCGATCACATCCTGTTTATCGCTTCGGGCGCCTTCCACCTGTCGCGGCCCTCGGATCTCATCCCTGAATTGCAAGGGCGTTTTCCGATCCGGGTCGAACTCGACTCCCTGACGGCTGACGATTTCGTCCGCATCCTGTGCGAAACCGATGCATCGCTGACCAAGCAGTACCACGCCCTGCTGGCCACCGAAGATGTCATTCTCGACTTCACCGACGACGGTATCCGGCGCCTTGCCGAACTGGCATTCTCGGTGAATGAGCGTACTGAAAACATCGGCGCCCGACGCCTGTACACCGTGATGGAAAAACTGCTCGAAGACCTGGCTTTCAATGCCACCGCCCACGAGGGCGGCACGGTAAAGATCGACGCGGCCTACGTGGAAGACAAGCTCAAGGAAACCGCAGCCAGCGAAGACCTGGCGCGATACGTGCTGTAAGCCTTACCTGGAGATTTCCACTACAACGTACTGCCCGTTCACGCGCCGGGCGACAAACGTGATTTTGTCGCCCGGCTTCAGGTCGGACAGCAACGCCTGCTCTATCTGATAGACCAGGGTAATCGCGGGCAGCTCAAGCGCGGCAATGGCGCCGTGCTTGATCGTGATTTTGCCCGCTTCGGCGTCGATGCGGCGGATTTCGCCCGAGCCGCTGCCTTCCTGAGCCTGGGCCGGAATGCTGTAACAGGCAGCCGCCGCCAGAGCGACCGCCAACCCGGACCGGATGCGTGATGAACTGAGCATGCGATAATTCTCTGGAAAAGTTTTCTCTAGTAGTGACACTAGCATACTCCGATTCAAATTCGCACACCCACCATGGCAACACGACTCTCAATCATTACCACCCGCGGCGGCGACGACGGCACAACCGGCCTGGGTGATGGCTCGCGCATTCCCAAGAATGATGCCCGCATCGTTGCCATAGGCGAAGTCGATGAACTCAACAGTTTTGTCGGGCTGCTGCGCACCGAACCCCTGCCCGCCGATATTGACACGCTGCTCGACCGTATCCAGAATCAGCTCTTCGACCTGGGCGCCGAACTCTGCATACCCGGCCATATTGCGGTCAAGGCCGAACACATTGCCGGCCTTGATGATGCCATTGCCCACTACAACGCCGAACTTGGCAAACTGCAGGAATTCATCCTGCCCGGAGGCAGCCGCGCAGCAGCACTGGCCCATGTGGCGCGCAGCGTTTGCCGACGCGCGGAACGTGCCGTGGTTGCCATGGAAAGCCATGATGCGGCCCAAAACGTGCAAACAGCATCCGAAAGCCTGGTGCGCCAGTATCTGAACCGGCTTTCCGACCTGTGCTTTGTACTGGCCCGGGCCATCAATCGCAGCCTCGACACGCCCGATGTTCTGTGGCGGCGCGAGGCCCCCTGAACATGGCGAGCCGCCAGCCTTCCCTGCATCGAACCTGTCTGGCACTGGCAACAACCATGCTGCTGGCAGGTGCCGGGCAGGCCAGCGCTCAGACTGGCAAGCACGCCTGGACTTTCGCCAATGTCAGCAGCGGCCTGCACAGCGTGGACCATGCCGTGACTGTCACCTACCAGCCGGTCAAAAAACTGCCCAGGGGCGCGCTCATCACCCAGGTGTATGCCACGCGCGACTACACCGGCCAGGCCGATGTGCAGACTTCACTATGCTGGGGCGGAACGCAGCATTGCGTAGACATCATTGGCCGCTCAATCAGCACGCGCGCCTTCAATGGAAAGAATGCCGCCCAGCCCCTGTACCTGGTGCACCGCCTGCGGGCACGGCGCGACAGCCCGTCTCCGCTGCATGTCAAAGGCAATGTAACGGTGTGGTACGCAACGCCCCCACAACCACAGGACACACCCCAACGGTAGTTGCCGTGTTCGCGCGGCCAGGCTGACAGCGCGACGCTGCTGCACATCCCGCAAGGCGTGGCAGCAGACCATGCAAGGCGCGGGATGTATGGACAGCGACGGGGCGGTGTTCTAAGCAGGCAGAACGCTTTGAATCGTGGCCACCAGCCTGCCGACAATTTCATCAATATCGGCCTCAGTGCAGATAAAAGGCGGCGCCAGCAGAATATGGTCGCCGCGCACGCCATCCACCGTTCCTCCTGAGGGATACATCAGCAGACCGTTTTCCATGGCCTGCTTCTTCAAAGCCACATGCGTGCGCCGGGCCGGGTCGAGCGGCGTCTTGCCGGCCCTGTCCGCCACCAGCTCAATACCCACGAACAGGCCACGCCCACGCACGTCTCCCACATTAGGATGGTCGCCCAGCTGGCTGTGCAGCGCGGCGCGCAGTTGCTCGCCGCGCGTGCGCACGTTCTGCAACAGACCATCGCGTTCAATTACCTGCTGAACCGCCAGCGCAGCCGCACATGCCGTGGCATGACCCATATAGGTATGCCCATGCTGGAATAAGCCGCTGCCTTGCACAATGGTGTCGTAGATGCGGCTGCTTGCCACCAGGGCACCAATGGGCTGGTAACCCGCCCCCAGACCTTTGGCGATAGTGATGATATCCGGCGTGATGCCGTCTTCGGCGCAGGCGAAAAGATGGCCGGTGCGCCCCATGCCCGACATGACCTCATCAAGAATCAGCAATACGCCATGCCTGTCGCAGACTTCGCGCACGCGCTTCAAGTAGCCCCCAACCGGCGGCAGAACGCCCGCCGTGGCACCCACCACGGTTTCCGCCACGAAGGCGGCTACGTTTTCCGGCCCCAGTTCGCGAATCTTGGCGTCCAGCTCGTCGGCCAGGCGCTGCGCGTATTGTTCGGGTGTTTCATCGGCGCGCTGATCGCGGTAGGCATAGCAGGGCGACACATGGTGCGCCTGCACCAGCAAGGGCAGAAAAGGCTCGCGGCGCCATACGTTGCCGCCGATGGCCAAGGCGCCCAGGGTGTTGCCGTGGTAGCTCTGGCGACGCGCAATGAAATGACGGCGCGAGGTCTGCCCTTTTTCCACGAAATACTGGCGCGCCAGTTTCAGGGCTGCCTCAATCGCCTCGGAGCCGCCCGATACGAAATACACATGATTCAGATCACCGGGCGCGCGCTCGGCGAGAAAGTCGGCAAGATCCTCGCACGCCTGCGTAGTGAAGAACGAGGTGTGCACATAGGCCACTTCATCAAGCTGTTTTTTGATGGCCCGAATGACGTCGGGGTGGCCCTGCCCCAGGCAGGACACCCCTGCGCCGCCAGAAGCGTCGATGTAAGCGCGGCCCTGCCCGTCAAAAAGCCTGATACCTTCGCCGCGCACAGCAAATTCCAGAGTGTGCCGCGGGGTGCGATGAAAAACGTGTGTCATGGTTCACCGTGCATGAATTCAACAATCGTTTCATTAATCTAATACTATGAAACACACAAATCAATATAATCGTCCAACCTGAACCTTTTTCCTGGTCAAGCATGGCAAAGAAACCACAACCGCCCCATAAGCTGGATGAATGGACTGCCCTGGTACGGGAGCGCTTCCCGGAAATGAGCCCCCAATTCCAGATTGGCGCGCGCCACCTGATCGACTTTCCCGCTGACGTTCCCGTCCAATCCATGCGCCGCATCGCGAC
>JAAZDZ010000467.1 GCA_012512545.1 Alcaligenaceae bacterium
AATCCCCTGAGCCGCCCCGAAATCGAAGACAAGGCCCTGCGTCTGGGCACCTATCGCAACGCCGCTGACGAAGCCGCCGTGCGCAAGGTGATTGATAAAGTCTGGACACTCGCCGACTGCGAACAGGTGGGTCCGTTCATGGCGGCCTGAACCTGATGGCATAAGACTTCAGCCGGCCTTCCTCACCCATCAGCCCGCTTCTCGCGGCTGATGGGTTTTTTTATTGCCTGAGCCAAACGACTTGAGCGTTCAAGCAGCTTCCAGGGCGCGCTTCTGTTCGGCGATGAGCCCGGCAATACCGGTTTCGGCCAGATCCAACAGGCGGTTGAGCGTGGCGCGATCAAAGGTCTGGCCTTCTGCCGTCCCCTGGATTTCCACCAGACTGCCTGCCCCCGTCATGACGATGTTCACATCGGCGCCGCAGCCTGAATCCTCTACGTAATCCAGATCGAGCAGGCAGGCATTGCCCACCAGCCCCACCGATACAGCAGCAACATGATCCAGCAACGGGTTGCGAGACAATGCGCCCGCCTGCGTCAGACGCCGCACCGCCAACGCCGCCGCCACCCAGGCACCGGTGATACTGGCGCAGCGCGTGCCGCCATCAGCCTGGATGACATCGCAATCCAGGTGTAAAGTGCGTTCGCCCAGGGCCTCAAGATCGAATACCGCCCGCAGGCTGCGGCCGATCAGGCGTTGGATTTCCTGAGTGCGCCCGCTTTGCTTGCCACGGGCGGCTTCCCGGTCGGAACGCGTATGGGTGGAACGCGGCAACATGCCGTATTCCGCGGTGACCCAGCCTTTGCCCTGCCCCTTGAGAAAAGGCGGCACTTTTTCGAGCACACTGGCATTGCACAGAACCTGGGTGCCGCCCATGGAAATGAGCACCGACCCTTCAGCGTAGCGGGTAAAGCCGGTTTGAATGCTGACTGGCCTGAGCTGCGCCGCCGCCCGGCCTGATTCACGAGCGACTGCGGTTTGCGAAGACGGCGAAATGGAAGTTGACACAAGGTCTCCTGATAAACATTCGGATGGGGGCATTCTCTCATGCCGACCCATACAATGTAGAATCACTGCGGCCGGGCGCCCCGGCCCTACTCAGGACACCGCACCATGATACGCAGCATGACCGCTTTCGGAACGGCCAAGGCCGAAACCGAGCACGGCACACTTACGATTGAAATCCGCAGCGTCAACAGCCGCTTCCTTGATTTGAACTTCCGTCTTCCCGAAGACCTGCGCATGGTGGAACCCCCGTTGCGCGATCTGCTTTCCCGGGAAATTTCCCGTGGCAAAGTGGAAATTCGCGCCAACTACGCGCGCGCGCTCGCAACAGAAGCAGCCACGCTGGACACAGCATCCTTGCGGCGCGTGGCCGACCTGCTCGCCGCCGCCAGGGAAATTCTGCCCGATACCCCGGCGCCCCGCCTGAATGAATTGCTGGCGGGTTCCAACGGCAACGAGGGCCTGGATGCCGAAGCCTGGACTGCCATGGCCGTGGAAGCCTGCACCCGGGCGCTTGCCGACCTGCAGGCCGCACGCCAGCGCGAAGGCCGCCGCCTGGCCGACATCATGCAGGAATGCGCTGAAGGCATGACGCGCATCACCGAAGAAGTCGAGGCCGCACTGCCCGTCATTCTGGAAGAACATCAGCAGAAACTGGCACAACGCCTGAAAGATGCCTTGTTGAACGCCAACCCCGATGGCTTCGCCCTGATTACAGGCGAAGAGCTGTCGGCGCGCATCGCCCAGGAAACCTCTTTGTTTTCGCTGCGCATTGATGTAGCCGAAGAACTCGCCCGCCTGCGTTCCCATATCGAAGAACTCAGCCATATCCTGAGCGGCACCGCTAAAGCGAAAACCTCATCCGCCCCTGCCCGCAAGGCCAGCGGCGCAGGCAAGCGCCTTGATTTTCTCTTCCAGGAAATGAACCGCGAAGCCAACACCCTGGGCTCCAAAGCAGGCGCCCTGAGCATGACCCGCGCAGCCATCGACCTGAAACTGCTGATTGAGCAAATGCGGGAGCAGGCGCAGAATATTGAGTGATGGGAACTGACGGCCGCTAATGCGGCCATTGGTCAATGTGTGTTCCCCATGGGCTTACTGCTTGCTGTCATTTCACCACCTCCATCAACTTCCCGAAGCTGTCTGCCACATCGTATCTCACGTTCTCCGGGGCAAAATGGCGGTTCATTTCTTCAAAGAACTTGCGGGCGCATTTGATTTTTGTCTTTTCGATCTCTCGCAGATCCATCGACGACATCGACCCTTTGGTTTCCGCCACGAAATAGACATGTTTCACCGAGCCTTCCTTGAAGGAAATGGCCCAGTCGGGGTTGTAGTCGCCAACCGGAGTCGGAATCAGGAAGCCTCGGGGCAGCTTGGCATAGACAACAACTTCCCTGCTCGCTTCTAACGCCTCGGCAAACTCCCGTTCGGGCTTTGAGCCGGAATCGGGCAGCACAAAATCGTAAATGTGGTGCCTGGGCGTTTTTACCGCATTGCTGAAGTCCTGCTTGGTTTGCCCGGCGGTGAAGATGTCAAGGTCGAACTTGTCCTCAATGGGGTCGTAAGCCAAATGCTCGATGATGACCGTCGCTTTCTGCTCGTTGATCAGACGCACCGCCTCGGCAATAAAGCTTTCAGGGTTCGTCTTGTATTGCGCAAACACGGCGGCGTTGAGACCTTTGAGAATCTCGACAATAGTGCGCCGCGTCAGCTGAGTGCCTTCGCTCAGTTTTCCGATCAAGTCGTATTTGACCGCTGAATGGATAGAGGCACGGTTGGTCACCGTGGCCGAGTCCTTCAATTCGAATGTATTGCCGGACTTGATGCCGTCATACGTAACAGCAGCTGCCTGTTCACCGTGTTGGATGGTGTATTGCAGCGGCGTGACGCGTAGGCTGGCATCCAACTCCTTGACCGCCTTCTGCACCAGTTCGTCGGAGTCGAAGTCGACACTGTAT
>JAAZDZ010000043.1 GCA_012512545.1 Alcaligenaceae bacterium
CATGGAAGATGGCAATTATGTAGAAGCCATTACCGGCATGCTCGATACTCGCGAGCCGGAATTCATCGAGTTTCCGTCCAATACTGAACTGGGTCTGGCGCTGCAGCCTCGGGAATCCCTCGACGGCCTGCGCTGGTTTACGGGCGACTGGCTACGTTACGACGACATCGGCGGCCAGCTGGTGGTGTCGGATCTGCGCATGGGCATTGGCACTGGCCATTATTCGTTCCGTTTTCTGATTGGCGAACACGACTCTGAAACTGGCCAATGGCAGGCAGTGACGCCAACGCATTGGCAAGGCGGCCCCGCCAGCCGCGACATGGCCGCCATGAAGACCACGCTGGCGCGGATCTGGCAAACGGGTTCTCCGTTGCCGCTGGCCGTGTGGAATCTGCGCATGACGATGCCATAGGGCTGCGACATCATGTTGCATACGCTTGCTGATTAACGCAGCCCGGTCATCGCTGCGTCATGTTCGCTGAGCATTATGACAGGCTATGGAAAAGACCTTCTACGACACCGCCTCAGCACGCGCCATGCTTGAAAGAGCCAGGCAGGTTCTTGAGCTCACTCATTACGACTGGCGTCTGAACGAAGGCACGCAAAGCCGCCGTCGCAAAGCGTCGAAGGCGCATGCCCACCATGTGCCGTTCAACCATTCTGCTTATGGGCTGGCCCACGTGCAGCCCGGCAACGCCTTCGCCTGATTCAGTCGTTATCATCAAGATGAAAAGCGTGCAGCACGCGATGCGCAATCGGCGCAAGCACAACCCCTAGCGTGGCCACAAAAACCAGACTGACATAGACGCCGTAGATCGCGAAGAACACCTTTCCGCTATAGGTTTGCGGCATGATGTAGGGGCCGATTCCTCCGACGATGAGTGCTGAATTGAGAAGGGCGTCGTGCCAGTGAACGCCTTGTTCCAGCACCAGATGACCGACGACCCCGATCAGAACCGATGCAGTAATAAAAACCGTGGCCCAGACAAGATGCAGGACCATGCGCCAGGCAAACTGGCGCCGATTGACCAGGGGGGCGCCACGCGATTCGTACATAAAGCCTCACTCAGCAGACGGCTTCCACAAGCCAGAACCAGACAGCCCCCGGCACAGTTGCATACTGTAACGGCAAGGCGTCAGCCCCAGAAGTATAGATGTGAAAAGCGCCGGACGAACCGGCGCTTTATTCTTGGAGTGTGGGCTGAGGCATGTGCCTTGCCTGGTACGGACTTCAGCCGCCGCAGCCTCCGCAGCAGGCGCCGTCTTCGCCATGCACCGGCGCTGCAATGGCATAGCCCGCCTCTTCCACGGCCACTTTCAGGCGCTGCAGCGACACCGTTTCTTCATCATAGGTGACGGAAGCCTTGGCCTTGTCGAAAGAGACATCCGCGTCGTTCACGCCGTTGACAGACTTCAGGGCATCGGTGAGTTTGATGGCGCAGCCTTCATCCTTGAGGCCCGCGAGCTTAAGCATTCCAACCTGCATCTTGCTTCCTTTTCCAGTGGGTAATGGTACGCGGGAGCAGCCCCGCCCTTAAAGATGCATATTAAATACACCTTTAGGCTTATGCAAGGGGAAACAGGACAAAAACGCTGAAAGCTTGTTCTAGCTCAAGTCTGGGAGAAGCAAGAAGGCCGCCTGGCGACTGGCCGGTGGGGAAATCACCCCCAGCGGAACATGGAGAAAGCAAGGCCGGGGCTGAAAGCCAGGACAAGCCCCGCCAGCAAGGTGCCGCCAGAGGCCAGCAGCAAGGCGCTGCGCCATGAATGGCGGCGGTCGCCCAGAACGGTAACGAATACCAGCGCAAAAACCGCCGGAAGCATGCCGCCGTATTTGCTCAGCAGCAAAAATGCGAAGACGCCGCTGACAACACCGCAACTTCCCCGCCACTTGGATACGCCGATATCAATGCCATCTTCTTCGTCTGGCGAAAGCCTGGAGTCAAACAGCCACAGAATACCTATCAGCATCAGCACCGAACCCAGCACCACCGGCAGCACACCGGCACCCATGCCGGAAATCCTGCTGACCGAACTGGCGCTGACCTGCAGGACCGCCGCCAGACCGAGCAGACACAGCAGCCCGGAAGCAAGGACATCCCTTTTGTTGATACTGACCTTGAAGCGCATGTCTACCCTCCAACAGCTTGGGCCTGTGCCCGCGCCCGCATGCGGAGCGCTGACACAAGCCTTTGAAAGCATTAAGGAAATAGTAAGGCGAAAACCCTTATCGGAACATTACCGCTGCATTACCGTTTGCGAATGTTTCATATTTTCGGGTGTTTCGGCCTTGCGCTTGCTGGCGCTGCGCCATGAGGAATAAACCAGACCGACGATGAGCAGCACCGCCGCCGATACGAACGCCAGGCTGATGGGCCTTTCAATGAACACCATGGCGTCGCCACGCGACAGCAGCAGAGCCCGGCGGAAGTTTTCCTCGACCATCGGCCCCAGGACAAAACCCAGCAACAGCGGCGCCGCCTCGAACCTCAAGCGCATGAACAGGTAGCCGATCACGCCGAACAACAGAACCATCCAGACATCAAACAAGTTGTTGTTCGTGCTGTAAACCCCGACGCACACAAAGAACAAAGCAGCCGGATACAAGAACCTGAACGGCACCGACAGCATGCGCACCCACATTCCGATCAAGGGCAGGTTGAGAATCAGCAGCAGTATGTTGCCCACCCAGAAGCTTGCGATCAGGCCCCAGAACATGTCTGAATGTTCCACAACCATTTGCGGCCCGGGCTGAATGCCGTGGATGATGAGAGCGCCCAGCATCAGCGCCATCACCGGGTCGCCAGGGATTCCCAGGCTGAGCGTCGGGATGAAACTGGTCTGGGTCGAGGCGCTGGTGGCGGCTTCAGGCGAAGCAATGCCTTCAATGGCGCCCCTTCCAAAACGTTCCGGCTTCTTTGCCACTTTCTTTTCGGTCGCGTAGGCAATGAAAGAAGCAATGGTCGGGCCAGTGCCAGGCAGGATGCCGAATGCAGCGCCAATGGCCGTGCCCCGCACCAGTGCGCCGCGCGACTGCTTGATATCGCCCTTCTGCGGGCGCAGTGAGCGGGACGAAACATGCGCCAGGGCCTGGCCGCCACCCCCAACACGGTTGATGTTCTTGAGGAAGTCGGCGATGCCAAACAACCCCATGGCCAGCGCGACAATCTGCAAACCATCCTGCAATTCTGGAATGCCAAAATCAAACCGCGCAACGCCACTGTTGACGTCGGTGCCGACCACACCGAGAACCAGGCCCACCACGACCATGGCCACGCCCTTGATGGCCGAACCCCGGGCCAATGTTGCTCCTGCCAGGAGGCCGAGCACCATCATCGAGAAATATTCGGCCGGCCCGAACTTGAACGCGACATCCACCAGCAGGGGCGAAAACAGAATCATGGCCAGAATACCGATGGTCGCGCCAAAGAAGGACGACAGCATCAGCATGAACAAGGCTGAGCCAGCCTTGCCGCTACGCGCCAGAGGGTTGCCATCCAGACATGCGACAGCATGAGACGCGGTTCCCGGCAGATTCAGCATAATCGAGGTAATACCGCCTCCATATTGCGAACCATAATAAATTCCGGCCAGCATAATCAGAGCCGCCGTCGGCGTCATCGTATAAGTGAGCGGCAGCAAAATCGAAATGGACGCCAGAACGCCCATTCCCGGCAATACCCCGATCAGGTTCCCCATGAATACGCCGAACACGGCCCACATGAGATTTTCCAGTTGAAATGCAACTGAAAAACCCTGCATCAGATTAGAAAGGATATCCATCCATCAACCCCAACGAAACATGGGAAACTGCAACTCCAGCCCCCAGGAAAAAATAAGCACGCCCAGCACAGTTACAAATCCGGCCAATAACAATGCACTGAGCAGACTGTGATTTCTATCGCCAAGAGCTGAAATAAAAACAAGCGCGAAGGTCGCCGGCACCAGGCCGCCATATTCCCCCAGAACAATGAAGGCCAGAACGCCACCTACGATGGCTATCCAGCCCCGCCACTGGGAAGGCCCGGAGAAATCCTCTTCATCCTCGTCCTTGGTGGAAAGCCCTGTCGCAAACAGGCACAGCGCACCCAAGAACATCAGCAGCACGCCCAGCATGACGGGAAAAAACCCCGGCCCCATTCTGGCCATTGTGCCGATGGTGTATGTGCTTCCTTTGAGCATCACACCCAGACCCAATAGGATTAATAATCCCGAGGCCAATGCCTCGCGATTATTGATATTGAACTTGAGACGCATACATCTCCTCCCGCTGCATTAGTCAGACGTGGATAAGCCTCCGTCTTGTGCGGAAAAGGCCATCCGAGAGGAGGAATATTAGGGCAGAAGCAAGCCCCCAAACATTACGCCCACATTACCATTTGGCAATGATTAAAAACCGCAAACCCATATAGAATGGAACACAAGCTATTCACCCTTGCAGGATATTAAGCAGTTTGATTATCCTCACTTGAATTGAATATGTGGCACTGCCTGATTATCGAAGACGATTCCGAAAACGCCCGTTATATAGCCAAAGGTTTGAGCGAACTTGGCCACACAAGCGTTATCTGCCACGACAGCATGCAAGGCTTGCAGCGCGCCATGGATTCTTCCTGGGATGTCATCATTCTGGATCGCATGCTGCCCAACGGCGTAGACGGTCTTACCATTCTTTCCACCCTGCGCGGCCTGGGCCAGCGCACGCCCGTCCTGGTGCTCAGCGCCCTGAGCGGAACTGACGAAAAGGTCAGCGGCCTGAACGCCGGTGGCGACGATTACCTCATAAAGCCTTTTTCTTTTTCTGAACTTGTGGCCCGCCTGAACGCCCTGATACGCCGCTCTCAGGCCGACACCGTGCAGCGGCGCCTGCAGGTGGGCGACCTGGTGGCCTATCTGGACAGCGGCAAGGTGGAACGGGACGGGAAACCCATTGCCCTGCAGCCGCGCGAACTCAGACTGCTGACGTATCTCATGCTGAATGCTCACAACACGGTGACCCGCACCATGCTGCTGGAGCATGTCTGGGACTACCGCTTCGACCCCCAATCCAATGTCATTGATGTGCAGATCAGCCGTCTGCGCCGTAAAGTCGATGGCGACCACGCCGCCCCTCTGATACACACTGTCCGGGGCGCAGGCTATACCTTGTCCGACCGCACGCCTTCTGCCTGATCGCTTCCCGCCATGGCCAGCAAAAGCACATCCATCCCTTCACATGACCACCGGAAAACCCTTCATCATTATTGGAATTCGGCCACGTTCCGGCTCACCCTGAATTACGGCCTGCTGACCATACTCACCACGTTGATATTGCTGTTATTCATTTATATCCAAGTGGTGGATGCCCTGCGCAGCCAGCTTGCGAATCAGATCACGCATGCCCAGCAGCGGCTGGCCGCCATGCTTGATGCCGGAGACATGCCCGCCGTCATCAATGCCATCGAGCTGGCCATTGCCGACGAACTCGATGGCGGGGACGACCTTTACCTTTTGACCGACCGCGACGGGTTCCAGCTCGCAGGCAACATTGACGCGCTGCAATCCTATTCTGGCTTTGGAGGTTTGTTCGAAATGAATGTGCTGCTGGGAGAACGGCAGATCCGCGGACACTTCAAGCGCCAGATATTGCCCGACGGCCACACACTGCTGATTGGCCACGAAGTCGGCAAGACAGATCGTGTCACAAGCATGATATTGCGCGCCATAGGGCTGACCGTCGTCCTGGCCTGCATTCTGGTTGTGATGGGAGCCTGCATCTTTCATCGCGAATTCGAACGGCGCATCAACCCCCTGCGCGCCATCACCCGGCAGATCGGCGCGGGCAAGCTGTCACTGCGCATGCCGCATACCCAGGGCGCCAACGAATTCAGCCGCCTCACGCACGAAATCAACGCCATGCTGGACCGGATCGAACAGTTGATGAAAGGCGTGCGCCATGTTTCAGACACCATTGCCCACGATCTGCGCACTCCTCTGATGCGCATGCAGGGCCGCCTGCGCTCGGTTCAGCACACCAGTGCCAGTAAAGAAGAACTGACAGATGCCGTGGAGCATGCCATTGAGGAAATCAGCAGGCTGAACACCTTGTTGGGAAAACTGCTGCAAATCTCAGAACTGGAAGCCGGGGTGTCACGCAAGACGTTTGTCACCTGTCGCCTCGACCTCATCGTTGCCGACATCATTGATCTCTATAGCGCTCTGGCAGAGGAAAAAGGGTTGAACCTGACATTTCACAAGTCACAGCCTACGTCGGTGCATGGCGCCCCTGAACTGCTGGCCAACGCATGTGCCAACTTGGTGGACAATGCCATCAAGCACGCCGGCAACTGCGTGGACATCAGCCTTGGCCCCACGCCTGAAGGTGTTCTTTTGTCTATCAGAGACGATGGCCCGGGCCTGCCTGAAGCCAGCTTGGAACGACTTGGAGAGCGATTCTACCGCCCCAATCCGGGCGAGGAAGGCCTGGGGCTAGGCTTGGCAAGCGTGAAAGCCATGGTTTCATTGCACGGCGGAACTTTGTATTTCAGCAACCGGGCCGACGGAAGCTCAGGCCTGGAGGCCCGTGTCTCCCTGCCATCGCCCCCACCCCGCGTTTCTTGAGGCGTATTGCTTCAGACTCGGGCCTTATTGCGTTCAGACATTCATTTCATTCCGGCATTCATGCGGATTCCTCCGCAACAGGTTCTCGGCGCTTGCGAACTGCCAGCCACTTACCCAGCCCAATTACCAATGCCGCGCCGGCGACCTCAACGGCCAGCTTGAGCATCGTATCCGGTGGCCCCAGCCGTTCCACCACGAAGACATCGGTAATCAGCATGCCCCCGGCAATCCAGCCCAGCAAGCCGCCGCCGAAGGTCACGACCAAGGGGAAGCGGTCGATCAGCTTCAGTACCAGCGTGCTGCCCCAAACAATTATGGGCACGCTCAAGCACAGGCCGAATATGACGTAATAAAGTTGATGGTCAGTGTGAGCATTCTGGGCTGCCCCGGCAATGGCGATGACGTTGTCCAGACTCATGGCGAAATCCGCCACAATGATGGTGCGGACCGCCGAAATAATGGAGGTGCCACCTTTAACATTGCCATGCTCGTCTTCATCGGGCGCCAGCAGCTTGATGCCGATCCAGACCAGCAACAGCGCACCCACCATCTTGAGA
>JAAZDZ010000468.1 GCA_012512545.1 Alcaligenaceae bacterium
CCTCAATTGTGCACACGCCACACCTTACCAGAAATCGAATCATGGTTTGATGATGCGGGACTCGATATACAACATAGCCATGTTGATCATTATGGCATAACCATCCGCGGCAGACTAAAAGAAAAATGATAATTTTAAATAACAGACCTTTAAGTTAGGGCCTGAGAGATTCTGATTTTGTTGTTAAAGATCACTCTCAGTCACTTCAATTAGTATAAAAATTACACACTTACAGGTTATGAAAATATTCCATAGGGAAAATGTTTTATATTATTGTGTCATGATGTAGATTGCCAGATGATGACGCGCCTATTTCTTTAGGCGCTGAAGACTCAACCAGACATCGTCCACTGATCGAGTCATTCTGGCTTTCGTCCCCTCTCCCAAAACCGAGCCCTGTGGCTGATACTCCGAAACTCGACGCTTAAGCTCTTTTCGCACAACGTCATCGGCCTGTGGCGCTTGGTTCAACCATACCTCCAACGTCTCAAAAAAATCTTCCGGTACAGGCCGAGACCGGGCAATACGCAATTTTTCATGTGGCGTGGGCAGGGTTTCCTCTGCGTCAGCCAGAAGTTCTTCATATAACTTCTCACCTGGTCGCAAGCCGGTAAACTCAATACGTATTTCTTCCTCGGTGAACCCGGAAAGCCGGATCATATTACGGGCGAGATCAACTATTCGGACAGGTTCGCCCATATCAAGCACAAAGATTTCTCCGCCCTCACCCATTGCGGCAGCCTGCAGCACCAATTGCGCAGCCTCGGGAATGGACATGAAATAGCGATTGATATCCGGGTGAGTCACCGTAACCGGCCCGCCTTGGGAAATTTGCGATTGGAACTTGGGGATGACGCTGCCTGTGCTGCCCAGCACATTGCCGAAACGTACGATATGGAAGCGTGTGTGCTCTGAACGCCGCTGCATCACCTCGCATACCATCTCCGCAACACGCTTGGTCGCTCCCATGACATTAGTAGGGTTTACCGCCTTGTCGGTGGAAATCAGGACAAAGCGTTCCGCCTGGGCATCGCAAGCTGCGCAGGCCACTGTCAGCGTGCCTGCAATATTGTTGCGTACTGCCTGCCAGGCATTCCCCACTTCCATCAGCGGAACATGTTTGTAGGCGGCAGCATGAAAAACCACTTGAGGCCGGTATTCGTCGAATATCTGCCTCATGCGCTCAGCATCCTTGACATCGCCTGCCAAGCGCACAATGGCAATCTCCGGCCGGTGTTCACGGAACCACTGCTCAATCATGTAAAGGGCAAACTCGTTGGCTTCCAGTAAAACGATGTACGTCGGCTCGAAACGCGAAAGTTGACGGCAAAGCTCGCTGCCGATAGAACCTCCCGCACCGGTAACAAGTATCCGCTTGCTTTCCAGCATGGCTTTTACATTGTCACTGTCGATATGCACTGATTTCCTACCGAGTAGATCTTCGATCTTGACCGGACGCATCATATTGATAGCAACTCTGCCGCTCATCAGCTCTGCCAACCCAGGGATGGTAAACAGCGCAGCGCCTGCGTCAGTCGCCAGGCGGGTAACGGCCTGCAACGCCTCCGGCGATGCGGAAGGCATGGCGAGGATGACATGACGCGCAGAATAACGCTGCAAAACGGCGGGAAGATCGATTGTGGCTCCTTCAACCCTGCAACCACTGATTTCCAGGCCCCGTTTGTGGCGATCATCATCCACCAATGCAACCACACGCCAGTCAGGGCTGCGGGCGAGTTCCCGAAGCAGCATGGCCCCTGCGGTTCCTGCTCCTACAACCACAACCGGCTTGCGTTCGGCATCAGACACCGGCGAAAGCCGCGCTTCCTTCCACAAACGCCAGGTTATTCGCCCGCCCCCCATAATCACTATTAGTAATAACGGGTACAGAATAACGATGGAACGCGGAATCAGCAGCCAACTTGTAGCGAAAAACGCCAACGCCAGGACGGCTATCACTGATACCAGCACGGCCCGCACCAGCCGACGCAAATCCGGCAGGCTGGCAAAGCTCCACATGCCCCGGTACAGCCCCGCCCAACGACAGGCCAGCAACTGCACGGCGATGAGAATGATGGCTCCGTAGAGCAATTCATCACGGTAGAGGTTCGGCCATTGCATGTTGAAGCGCAGCAGAAAAGCTCCCAGCCACGCAACCACAACCGCAGCCAGGTCAAAGCCAAACACCATGAACGAACGAAGGTTCCACATACGGTAGCCGCTCATACTGCTTGGGCCATCACAGTGCGCAGCGCCGCACAGGTCTGTTCGATATGTGAGTCTTCCAGGCTTGGGTGCACGAGAAACATCAGGCTGGTTTCGCCCAGCGTGCGAGCAACAGGCAAAGGCTGAGCCGGACGCCACCCCGTTCCATCAAAAGCCCTTTCGAGATAGACCTCTGAACAGGAGCCTGAATAAGCAGGAACACCCAGATCCATCAGTTCCTGCAAAATGCGATCACGCGTCCAACCCGGTGCTAATGCATCGGGCTCCACAAACACATAGCACTTATACGCCGCATGGGTGATATCACCGGGAACCTGCGGCACCCGCAACCCAGGCAAGGATCGCGCGCATTCCCAGATTTTCTCAGCATGATGCAAACGTTTTGATTGCCAATCCGCCATGCGCCGCAACTGGATGCGGCCAATAGCCCCCTGCATTTCTGTCATGCGCCAGTTCGTACCGAACGATTCGTGCAGCCAGCGATAACCCGGTGGGTGATCTCGCTCGTACACTGCATCCCACGACTTGCCGTGGTCTTTATACGCCCACATTCGCTTCCATAGGCCGGTATCGTTGGTGGTGACCATCCCCCCTTCCCCACCAGTCGTCATGATTTTGTCTTGGCAAAAAGACCATGCCCCCACATGGCCAATAGAGCCTACAGGTCGCCCCTTGTATTGAGCACCGTGTGCTTGAGCGCAATCTTCTATAACAAACAGGCCATGTTCCTGGACCAACGCCATGATTGGATCCATATCGCATGGCCAGCCGGCCAGGTGTACACAGATAATGGCCTTGGTACGTGGCGAAAGCACTTGTCGGATCGTATCCGCTGTAATGTTTTGGGAATCTTTATCCACATCAGCGAATACAGGTACTGCCCCCGCGTTAACGATGGATGAGGCCGACGCCAGAAAAGTGCGTGGAGTCACCACCACCTCATCCCCTGCGCCTACCCCTAAGCCTTTTAGCGCTAAATCGAGCGCAACCGTGCCATTAGCTAATGCAATAGCGTGTTGGGTGTCGGCCCAAGCGGCAAATTCTCGCTCGAATTCGCGGCATTCCTGGCCTGTCCAGTAATTAACCCGGTTGGACAGGAGAACATCGCGAACGGCATCGGCTTCTTCAATAGTGAACGAAGGCCAAGGAGGAAAAGAGGTATTCAACACAGCCACACCCTAAACCATGAAATAAGAATGTGGCGTATTGTAGAACGATATCTGACAAGCTCTACAGGGAGCTAACCAATAAGCGGTTGCTCAGACAATGGCTTTGCAGATACGCCCAGCACCGTATGGCCTGCTGTGACATCCTTCACCACGACAGACCCTGCCCCAACAATGACATCAGCGCCCAGCTGGATGCCCTGCCGAACCACTGCACCGATCCCTACCCAGGTTCGATCACCTACCTGGACACTACCTGCCAAACGAGCTCCCGGGCTGATATGAACGCCTTGCCCCAGGACACAATCGTGATCCACGCTGCAAGCCGTATTCAGAATTGCGCCGCGGCCGATAATCGCATCCGCGTTCACTATCGCTCCGGCCATCACGACTGACCCTGCATCCAAGCGCGCCGATGGTGAAATTATTGCTGCCGGATGGACGATGCTTACAATGACAGCTCCCCGCTGGCGCAAGGCACTCAGCTTTTTAAGACGGACTTCATTCGACCCGATCGCCACCACCACGCCATCGAACTGCGAAGCATCCTTCAGCAAGGTTTTGGTATCACCCCTAAGTATCACGCGGCCCACGGCCTGTTTGGATGGCCAGGCATCGTCAAAAAACAGGACCTCTTGCCACCCAGCGGCCAAAGCGGACTCAGCGACAACCTTGCCATGGCCACTCGCCCCCAGGATAGCGAGGCGTCTCATTGTTGTGTCCCCTTGAACTTTGACACCGTAGCTTCGCCAGCGGCGCTGACACCATCGCGCTTCAGTACGCTCATTACAGTCATCCCAAGTATCTTCAAGTCCAGCCAAAAGGACCTGCAGTCCACGTACCAGACATCCAGGGCAAACTTTTCTTCCCAACTGATCGCATTACGCCCATTAACCTGCGCCCACCCTGTAACCCCTGGCCGCACCTCGTGACGGCGGGCCTGTTCAGGTGTATAGAGTGGCAAATACTCCATGAGAAGAGGCCTCGGCCCAACAAGGCTCATATCGCCCTTGAGAACATTCCACAACTCCGGCAACTCATCGAGACTTGTGGAACGTAGAAAACGGCCAAAAGGCAACATGCGGTCGGCATCCGGGAGCAGTGTGCCGTCAGGCCCGCGCGCATCGGTCATCGTACGCAGTTTAATCATCCTGAAAGGCTTGCCATGGAGGCCAGGCCTGACTTGACGAAAAAAAACAG
>JAAZDZ010000469.1 GCA_012512545.1 Alcaligenaceae bacterium
GAACACCGGCATGCGCAATAATTGCCCGAAGCTTCTGAGCAGCTGCCCGACACCGCCCGCGGCCTCTCTCCAGGGGTTGGTTTCGTGCAGCAGCACATGCACAGCCCCCATGGTGATCAGGCCGAACAGCGCCAGAAAGGCGAACGAGGCCCGCCAGCCATGCCAGGCTTCAAGCACACCGCCAATGGTAGGCGCCAGCATGGGCGCGACGGCCATGCCCATGGTTACGTAGGCGATCATGCTGGCGGCCTGCGTGCGGTCATACATATCGCGCACGATTGCGCGGCTCAGGGCCATGCCTGCGCAGCCGCCCAAAGCCTGAATCACCCGTCCGGTATTCAGCACGGCAATGTTGGGCGCCAGCATGCACAGCAGCGAGCCCAGCACAAACAGGATGAGGCCACCCATCAGTACCGGCCTGCGCCCATAACGATCGGAAACAGGCCCGATGATGAGCTGTCCCAGCGCCACCGCCGCCAGATAGAGCGACAAAGTGAACTGCACCGCTGCATAATCCACATTCAGGGTGGCCGCCATACCCGGCATGGAGGGCAGATACAGGTTGATGCCCAGCGGACTGACAGCGGCAACGGCAATCAGCATGGCCAGAAAGCGCCGTGTCATGCTGAACGTTCCCGCTGCCTGGCCCGCCCCTTCTGATATTGAATTGGTACTTTTCTGCCTGTTGTCGCCCATGAAACCACCACCTGTATAAGACGCTGATTCTAGGGCACGCAAGAATATTGGGCCAATCCGGGCAATCTGTATTGTGAAGAATGCCGGCGGTCAGCCACAGACACTGATTTTCCGCCTTCCCGCCACTTCGCATGTTAGAATCAACCGCGTAAAAGGTTGCGCATTCCGCCCGTGCTTCGCCGCATACGCAGCGCAACTGCTCAAACAGCTTATTTCCCAGTTTTCATGAACCGTACAGCAACAACCTCCGTAACTTTGTGGTGGCGCTTCCAATAGGAAGCGGCATGTTGCTGCGGTCTCAAACCGCACCTTGTCGCCGTACCGGTAGACAAGGTCAGGTCAGATTGCTATCCGGCGCGGCGGCTCCAAAAGGAGAACAGCCGATGCAATTCATACAGATTCCCTCAAGCACACCATCCATACCGCACATCATGCGCGGTGGCCCGGCATGCCCGCGCGCGGTGGGCGCCATGCAGAACCAGGCATTCGCCACGGGTTTATTTTTCTTGGAAGGACAAGCTCAATGAAGCTTCTCATGCTCGATAACTACGACTCCTTCACCTATAACCTCGTGCAGTATTTCGGCGAGCTGGGCGAAGATGTCCACACCCACCGCAACGACCAGATCACGCTTGAGGAAATCGAAGCGCTGCAGCCCGATCGCATCTGCATCTCGCCCGGCCCCTGCACGCCCGCCGAGGCAGGCATCTCGCTTGACGTCATTCGCCACTTCGGCGGCAAAGTACCGATTCTGGGTGTCTGCCTGGGCCACCAGGCCATTGGCGCGGCCTTTGGCGGCGATGTGGTGCGCGCACGCGAAATCATGCACGGCAAAGTGTCGGACATCACACACCGTGGCAGCGATGTCTTCACCGGATTGCCGTCTCCCTTCACAGTCACCCGCTATCATTCGCTGGCAGTGGCGCGCGACACCCTGCCGGATTGCCTGGAAATCACTGCCGAAACCGCCGATGGCGAAATCATGGGCCTGCGCCACAAGACGCTGCCCATCTACGGTGTACAGTTTCACCCGGAATCCGTGCTCAGCGAACACGGCCACGCCTTGCTGCGGAATTTTCTGAATATCCAAGCCTGACAGACACCTCATGACTATTTCCCTGAATGAAGCCCTGACGCGCTGCATCGAGCATCGCGAAATCTTTCACGACGAAATGCTGCATCTGATGCGCCAGCTGATGCGCGGCGAAGTCCCCGCACAGACGGCGGCGGCGCTGATCATGGGCCTGCGCGTCAAGAAGGAAACTGTGGGTGAAATCACCGCCGCCGCCCAGGCCATGCGCGAGTTCGCCCTGCCCGTTCCTGTTTCCGACCCCAACGATCTGCTGGATATGTGCGGCACCGGCGGCGACGGCTCCAACACCTTCAATATTTCCACCAGCGCCATGTTCGTGGCGGCCGCTGCGGGCGTGAAAATCGCCAAGCACGGCGGGCGCAGCGCGTCGTCGTCATCAGGCAGCGCCGATGTGCTTGAGGCCCTGGGCATCAATATCGCCCTGTCGCCCGAGCAGGTCGCCGAATGCATAGACAGCCAGGGTATCGGCTTCATGTTCGCGCCCGCGCATCATAGCGCCATGAAGAACGTCGCCGCCCTGCGCAAAGAACTCGGCGTGCGTACCATCTTCAATATTCTTGGCCCGCTGACCAACCCGGCCAATGCCGCCAACCAGTTGATGGGCGTTTTCCACCCCGACCTGGTCGGTATCCAGGTTCGCGTTCTGGAGCGCCTGGGGGCACGGCATGTGCTGATTGTGCACGGCAAAGACGGCATGGATGAAGGCTCGCTGGGAGCCGCCACCATGGTGGGCGAGCTCAAGGATGGCAAGGTCACCGAATACGAAATCCACCCGGAAGATTTCGGCATGACCATGGTGTCGAACCGCAGCATCAGGGTCAGCAACCGCGAAGAATCCGCCCGGCTTGTCATGGAAGCCCTGAATAACGTTGCTGGCCCTGCGCGTGATATCGTTGCCTTGAACGCTGGTTTGGCTATTTACACTGGCAATAAGGCTTCCTCTATTGAAGAGGGCCTGAAAATCGCAAACGAATGCCTGCGGAACGGTTCGGCACGCGCCAAACTGGAAGAATTCCGCACTTACACGGGGAAGCTGTCCGCATGAACGACATTCTCGCCAAAATTCTTGAGACCAAGAAGACTGAAGTCACCACCGCCCGCCAGATGCGCAGCGAGTCCGATCTCCTGCGCGAGGCCAAGAGCCGCCAGGATCTGCGCGGTTTCGCGCGTGCCATCGAAGACAAGATCGCCCAGGGTCAGCCCGGCGTGATCGCTGAAGTCAAGAAAGCGTCGCCTTCCAAGGGCATCATCCGTGAAAACTTCAATCCCACCGAAATCGCCGCCGCCTATGCCGCCCATGGCGCGGCCTGCCTGTCCGTCCTCACCGACGTGCTGTATTTCCAGGGCTCTTACGATTACCTGCGCCAGGCGCGCGCCGCCTGCTCATTGCCGGTGTTGCGCAAGGATTTCATCGTCGATCCTTACCAGATCATCCATTCGCGCGCCATTGGTGCAGACTGCATTCTGCTTATCGTTGCCGCGCTCAGCCCTTCTCAGCTCAAGGAATTTGAAGCACTCGCCATGGAACTGGGCATGGATGTTCTGGTGGAAGTCCACGACCGCTCCGAACTGGAAGCCGCTCTGGAACTCAAAACCACGCTGCTGGGCATCAACAACCGCAATCTGCGTACCTTCGAGACCTCGCTGCAGAACACCATCGACCTCCTTCCCCTGATTCCGGAAGGCAAGCGCGTCATCACGGAAAGCGCGATTCTTGCGCCCGAAGATGTCGCGCTCATGCGCAGCCACGATGTGCACGCCTTCCTGGTGGGTGAAGCCTTCATGCGGGAAGACGATCCGGGCGCTGCCTTGAAAAGACTGTTCTTTTCCTGAGGGCGGCCCATGGTGCAGGATACGACGCGCTTCACGGAAGCCGAGAACGACCCGTCCATTTCCAAGGAGGCGGCCAAGCCTCTCATTGCGGAGTTGCGCAGCGCCTTGCTCAAGGCGCAATATGCCCGCCTGGAAAAACCGCGTCGCAGCCTGCTGATTGTCGTGGCCGGCATTGATGGCGCCGGCAAGGGGGCCACCATCAACCTCATCAACGAGTGGATGGACCCCCGCCATATCCGTACCCTGGCCTTCAACCCGCCCACCCCGGAAGAACAGGAATACCCTCTGCTGTGGCGCTACTGGCGTGAACTTCCTCCCAAGGGCCGCACCGGCATTGTATTTGGCTCCTGGTATGCGCCATTATTCAATCTGTTGATGAGCAAAAATCCGAAACGGGCGGATATCGAACGGCTGACGAGTTCCATCAAGGATTTCGAAGCCCTGCTGGCGCGCGATGGCGTGCAGGTGCTCGAA
>JAAZDZ010000470.1 GCA_012512545.1 Alcaligenaceae bacterium
GCTCTTCTATGGCAGCTTGAAATACAACCTGACCATGGGGGCGCCCTTCGCCGAAGACAGCCACATGCTGGATGCCGCGCGCATTGCCGGTATAGACGAATTCGTGTCCAAACACCCCGATGGCTACGACATGATGATCAGCGAACGCGGTGATTCGCTGTCTGGCGGCCAGCGTCAGTCCGTAGCTATCGCCCGAGCGCTTATCAACAACCCGCCCATATTGCTGATGGACGAACCCAGCAGCAATATGGACAACCAGAGCGAAGCCTTGCTCAAGCGCCGCCTCAAGGTGATTGCCAAGGACAGAACCCTCATTCTCATCACGCATCGTATGTCTCTGCTCGAACTGGTCGACAGGCTGATCGTCATTGACGGCGGCCGCGTGATGGCCGACGGCCCCAAGGAACAGGTTGTCGAAGCGCTCAAGCAAGGCCGTATCGTCAGCTCGCGGAGGCCGTCATGATCTGGGGGCTGCTGTTTCCCGCTTTGCGCCCGGCCTGCTTCATGGGCGAACACACATCGTCCGAAGCGCGCCGCTACAACGCCGATGTCATCCGTGCGCTTCGGCAGCAGGAAGCCCGCGGTTCGCGCTTGCTTGTCTGGGTCAGCCTGCTGGCGGTCACCGCCCTGATCGTCTGGGCGTCGTTTGCGTATATCGATGAAGTCGTGCGTGGTGAAGGCAAAGTCGTGCCTTCGCGCCAGGTACAGGTCATACAGAGCCTGGATGGCGGTATTGTGGAAGAAATCCTGATCAGGCCGGGCCAGATGGTCGAAGAAGGTGACGTGCTGCTGCGCATAGACCCCACCCGCTATTCCTCTTCCCTGGGTGAAAATCGCGCCGAGACATTGGCCTTGATGGCCAAGGCGGCCCGCCTTGAAGCCCTGGCTTCGGGCGAAGTGTTCCAGGCGCCTGAAGAAGTCATTGCCGAAGCGCCCCAGACCGCTGAAATGGAACGCCGCGTTTGGGAAAACCGTACCCTCGAGCTGGAATCCACGGTTCGTCAGGCCGAAGAACAGCTCAAACAGCGCCAGGAAGAACTGCGCGAAACCGAAGCCAATCGCGACCAGGCGGCCGCCAGTTGCGGGCTGACGTCCCGTGAACTGAGAGTGACCCAGCCCTTGCTGAAGAGCGGAGCCGTGTCCGAGGTCGACCTGTTGCGCCTGCGGCGCGATGTGGCCCGTTATTGCGGCGAACAGAAGGCCGCCATCGCCCAGATCGACCGCATAGGCGCTTCCATTGAAGAAGCCACGCTCAAGATCCGCGAAGCGGAACTCACCGTGCGCAACCAGGCCCGTGCCGAACTTTCCGAAACCCGTGGTCGCCTGGCTACCCTGCGCGAAGGCCAGACCGCCCTGGTAGACCGCGTCAAGCTCGCCGAAGTGCGTTCGCCTGTGCGCGGCACCGTTAACACGCTGGATGTGAACACCGTGGGCGGCGTGGTGCAGCCGGGCAAGGACATACTTTCCATTGTGCCGGCAGACGACACCTTGTTGCTGGAAGTGCGCGTGCACCCGCGTGATATCGGCTTCCTGCACCCCGGGCAAAAGGCCGAAGTGAAATTCACCGCCTACGACTTTGCCGTGTATGGCGGAATGTCGGGCGAAGTTGAACAGATCGGTGCCGACACCGTCATGGACGAAAAAGGCAACTCTTTTTATGTGGTCAAAGTTCGTACTGAAAAAGCCCATGTAGGCGATGACGCCTTGCCGATTATTCCCGGCATGGTCGCCGAGGTTCATGTGCTTACAGGCAAGCGTACGGTCATGCAGTACCTGCTCAAGCCGGTACTCAGAGCGCGTTCCAATGCGTTCACAGAACGTTGAAGGGAGAAAAACAACGATGCAAGCGGGTTCTATCTTATTGATCACCCACGATGATTTCCTGTGGCAGCACTGGCGCGAACTGAGCAGCAGAAACTGGCTGCCCGCGCGCGGTCATGGCCTGCAGGATCTGGCCCGTTGGCGTACCCAAGGGCGTGAGCTGGTTGTGCTGGATGCGGGGCTGCCGCAATTACCGGAATGGAATGATCCCGCCTGGGCCGGCCATTTTCAGGATCTCAAGGCCGTGGTGGGCGCCATGCGCCCCAGCGATGAAGAAGGCAAGCGCGTGCTGGCCGCCGGCGCTCATGGTTATGTACACGCGTATTCGCCCGTAGAGGCGTTGGATACCGTGCTCAAAACCGTTCAAGGCGGCGGCGTCTGGATGGGCCCCACCTTGCTGGCCCGCTTGCTGCGACAGATCGACCAGAACCTGCCACGCCCCGATAACGACTGGGCGCAAGGCCTGACCCTGCGCGAACGCGAGGTCGCAGAACGCGCCGCCCGAGGCCATAGCAACCAGGCCATCGCCGACGCGCTGGAGATCACCGAACGCACTGTTCGCGCCCACCTTTCCGCCGTGTTCCAGAAACTCGGTGTCAACGACCGTCTGCTGCTTGCATTAAAGGTGCACGGCGTCCAATAAGCGGCATTCCGCCCGCCCAGGCGCGAGCGTTTCTACAACGCGCGCTTGGGCCACATTCACGTTTCTTGTCAGTTACCTGGCGCTGAAGCCAATAGTGTTTATTTGTAGCGTCTTCTAACATCCATTCCAGAATTCGAAACTGTGTCCGTTGCCCGGCGTCATGATGCGCCGGCTGCCGGGCCGGTCTTTCATCGACACTCCGGCCAGCGGGTCGGGTCTGAATAAAAGGTCTACAGATGGCAACCACAATTACACAAGTCACCGGCCAGGCATGGGTTCGTGAAGCCGACGGCTCTCTTATCCCCCTGCGTGCCGGCATGCAAGTGCCAGCCAACGCGGAAATCGTCACAGCCGACGGCGCCAGCGTGCAAATGCAGACGGATGGCCTGCCTGCTGTAAGCATAGGCGGCGGCCGCGAAGTCCAGCTTGGCGCCCAAACCGCTCAGCCTGTTGTAGACCCCTTCGCTTCCGCAGCCGGCGTCCCCACTGACGCCGACGCCGCCCGCGTACTGGCCGCCCTGCAGGCGGGAGAAGACCCCTTCGCCGTACTTGACGCCACCGCTGCTGTGGTGTCCGGCGCAGGTGGCGACGACGGCGGCAGCAGCTTCACCCGTATTGCCGCCATCATTGAAACCACCAACCCCCTGGGCCTGGAATACCCCCGCCCTGGTTTGTCCAGCATCGAAAACGTCCAGTTGGGCGGTGCGAGTGCGGCTGATGATGGCGCTGGTGGACCTACAGGTGATGTCATTCCGCCTAGCATGGAGGCAACAATCAATAGTGATGGTACGGTTACTTTTCAGTTCACTGAAGAGCCGTTTGGCTTCGAACTCAATGACATTGTTGTTGATAACGGTGTCATCTCTAACCTGGTTCAGGATCCGACCGACCCCACGCGTTGGACGGCCGACCTGACCCCTGAAGAAGGGTTTGAAGGCGATGTCACGGTAACGGTGCCTGATGGTAGTTACACGGACGAGGACGGAAACCTTGGGTTTGGTGATAGCGATAGTGTGACTGTCGATACGTTGGCGCCGACGGTCAGTGTCGAGCTGGAAGACGCCGGTGCAGGCGGTGCTTACAACGGCGAGCAAATTACCGATGGTGTGAAAGCCACAGTGACGCTGGGCGCTGGCACGCAGGTTGGAGACACCTTGGTAGTGGTGGACGGCAAGGGCAACGAATTGTTCAACGGACCGGTCACGGCAGACATGCTGGTTGATGGCCTGGACGTAATCATTACCGATCTGAACGATGCGGACTCGACGGTGAGCGTGACTGCGACGGTGACGGATCCGGCGGGTAATACCGATAGTGATCAGGCCGATGGTGTCATTGATGCGATCGCTCCCGAAGCCGAGATCGAGATCAATACCATTGCGGGTGATGACGTCATCAATGCCAAAGAAGCTGAAGGCGATGTGGCGGTCAGCGGCACGGTCGGTCTCGATGTGAAGGAAGGTGACACGGTGACGGTCACTGTGGGTGGTATCGAATACACCACGCAGGTGCAGGCGGATAACACCTGGTCGGTGAATGTGCCGGGTTCGGAGCTGGCTGAGAACAGCAGGGTTGACGCCAGCGTCACGACTAAGGATGCGGCGGGCAACGAGGCCACGGCTGAGGATGATCGCTCGTATGGTGTGCAGACGGATCTGCCGACTGCAGAGATCGAAATCACCGAGCCGCTGTTTGGGACGGATAACGTGATCAACCGTGAAGAGTCCACCCAGGCAC
>JAAZDZ010000471.1 GCA_012512545.1 Alcaligenaceae bacterium
CCCGCCAATCTTATTGAACGTTATGTGCGTTATTCCGAAGGCGACCCCTACGAGCAGGAGCGGCTGGACGACTGGCAGCAGGCTTTGCAATCTACCCGGTTCTTCCGGGGCGCTTTTGTGACTCTGGATGCTGAAGGCGCAGAGCGCCGCGACCTGCCCGGTGGCGAAGTCGAGCTGCCGGTGCGCGTGCAGGTGTCAGAATCGCCCGCGCGCCGTTTCACTTCTTCGCTCAGCGTGGACAGCGATCACGGGCCGGGTGCAGAGGCCCTGTTTCAGCAGAATATATTTCTGGGTCTGCCTGTTGCGATAGAAACGGGCGTCGGCGTGAATAAGGATCGCCAGCGGGTATTTTTTGATGTGCATCTGCCCCCCACGCTCAAGGGCTATCAGGACAGCTTCGGTGTCATCTACGAGCATACTGATGTCGAAGGGGTGGACAATCAGCGCTATGGGCTGGGCTGGAAGCGGCGTCAGGAACGCAAGGGCGCGGGCGACAGCAGGGTGGAATATGAAACCCAATGGGCGCTGGTCGCCGCGCACGACCGCACCAAGATTGACGGCGCCGACGACTTCACTGTGCCGACTCTGGTCGGTACCTGGCAATGGCTGCGGCGCGATGTCGATTCCAAGTACGACCCGCGCGAGGGTTTTTTGCTTGATTTCGGGCTGGGGGCGGGCATCACCCTGGATGAAGGCGAGCCTTTTTATCGCGCCAGCCTGCGCGGCCAGCAGTGGTGGACGCTGGGCCATCGCGATGTGCTGACACTGCGCGGCCAGGTGGGCAAGGTATGGTCCGATACTGCCCGCCTGCCGCAGGATTTCGGCTACCGGATTGGTGGTGCACGTTCGGTGCGGGGGTATAAATATGACAGCATCGGCGTGCGTCGCGGTGATGCCACATACGGTGCCCCTGCCATGGCTGTGGCCGGTCTGGAGTACATTCATTACTTCACCGAGCAGTTGGGGGTGAGCGCTTTCATTGATGCGGGCGATGCGGCGGAATCCTTTGGCGCCATGGATCTGCACCTGGGCTATGGGGTGGGCGCAGCCTTCGTCACGCCGGCCGGGCCGTTCTACCTTGATCTTGCCTGGGGGCAGAAAGACCGTCGCCTGCGCCTGCACTTCTCTCTGGGTATTGCATTCTGATGCGCGTGTTTCGCTGGCTGGGCCGTTTCACCATGGTTGCCGGCCCTTTGATCGTCATGCTGGTGTTTGTGCTGGTGGCGTTTCTGATGTGGGTGCTGGTGACAGCGCCCGGAACGCGCTGGGCGCTGACCACCGCCGTCGAGGCCATGGAGGGCGAAGTACGTGGCGTGCAAGGCAGTGTCTGGAACGGCCTGAAGGTCGAAGATCTATCCCTTGAACTGCCTGGCGTGGCGCTGCGCCTTGAACAGTTGGAACTGCAGGCGGATTGGCGCCGCCTGCTTGACCGTCAGCTTCATGTGCGTACCTTGAGTGTGGATACCGCCTGGGTTGATCTTTACAGCGCGTCAGAAGCAACCGAAGACACATCTGCTGAAAAGCCTTTCTCCATGCCGGAACTGCCGGTCGGGGTAAGGGTGGACAACATCGCTTTTGCCGAATTGGTTCTGACGCAGGATGGCAGGCCGCTGCCCGTCACCTTGCAGGATTTCGCCTCGGGCCTGGCGCTCGGGCCGGAACATGGCCAGCTTTGGCTGCGCAGCCTGTCGGTCGCCACTGACAGTGTGGCGGCAAAGGTCGAGGGCGAAGCGAATCTGCAGGCTTTGCGGCACCCGTGGCCGGGCGAGATTGATCTCGACGTGACTATCAATGGTTTGCGGCCAGGCGCGCCCGTGTGCTTTCACCAGATGCTGCCTTCTCTGCCTGTCGCTCAGTCGCAGCAGGACATGATTACCGGCCTGCTGGCAGGTGTGGCGGCGGATGCCTGCCCGCTGCAGCTGCTGGCCCAGGCCAGGGGTTCGCTGGAAAGCGCTTCATTGTCTCTGCAAGGGGGCGGTCAGGGCATGGCGCTGGATTTGCACGCCGGGCTTGCGCCACTGGCGGGCATGCCGTTGCGCCAGGCAGATATCTCCCTGGGGCTGCCGGATGGGTCTTCATTGACGGGTACGGCGGCCTGGAAGGAAGAGAGCGCGAGCCGGGCTGAATCCGCGCAAGCTGCTGCATCAGCTTCTGCAGCGGCGGAGCCATCGGTTCTGACGGGCGAACTGGCTGCTCGGAAACTGGATGTCGGCCAACTGGCCGGGGGTTCAATTCCCCCGGCTGTGCTGGGTTTTGACAGCCGCTTCCAATTGCAGCTGGATGCGGCCCAGGTCGTGCGCGGAGTGGATTTTGCCCTGCAATTTCATGAAGGTTCGCAGTGGAATGAGCTGCCCCTGTCTGGCCAGATAGCCCTGATCGCCGACTTGCCGGGGGCCTGGGGCGCCACAGTCGCGCCGACAGCGCCCATGTTGCCGCCGGGCGTGGCGCAACTGGCTGTGCACCGCCTTGATCTTGATCTGACATTGGGAGAAAACCGCATTCATACCGAAGGCGGCCTTGGCGCGGCGGACAGCCAGCTGGCGCTTGCTGTGCAGGCCGCGCGGCTGGCGGATTTCTGGCCCGGCCTGCCCGGCGGGGTGCGTCTTGAAGGAAATGTAGCAGGCGGAGTGGCTCGCCATGAGGTCGATCTGCAGGGGCGCTATACGCAAGACAATGCCGCCAGCCAGGAATTGGGCAAGGCGCCTGTGGCGCTGACCCTGAAGGCGGACGGTGGCTGGGGCGGCCAACCCGAAGGCTGGCGAGGGCGGATTTCCACTCTGGCTATCGAGCATGCGCATCTGGGCGCCCGCCTGGGTTCACCCCTGGAACTGAGCTACATCCCTGGCGCGGTGGCGCCTGCCTGGCAATGGGCGGCAGGCGCTGCCCAGTTGCAGTTCAGCGTCAATCAGCGTCCCATGCTGGCGTTGCGGCATGGTGTTTCCAGGGGCGGTGCGGGGCGCTGGGAAACTCAGGGCAGCATTGAGCGGTTTGTTGTGTCGCCACAGGTGCTGCAGCAGATTGGCGCGGATTTCGATATTGCCGCTCTGCAGAAAAATGAGCGTGGCGGAGTCAAAGTGCGCGGCGCCCGCTCGGCCGACGATTGGGAAATGGCTTTAGGTCTGGACTGGAACCTGGCTTTTGACGGCGCTCATCAAGGCAAAGTGAGCTTGCGAAGGTTGTCCGGCGACATCATGGTGCCCGGCGACACGCCCTTTCCGCTTGAACTGGAAGCGTTGCAACTGGATCTGGCCCTGGCCCGCACGGCAGCGGCCACCAGCCGTCTCAACGCCGCTCTGGCGCTCAGCACCCGAAAAATGGGGCAGATCAATGCCAAGGCGACAACGCTGGTGCATGCCACGCCAGGTGGCGGGGCCACTCTGAACCCGGCTGATATAAAAAGTGTCACGGTAGACGCGGCGGTGGCCGATCTGGGCTGGACCAGCCTTCTGTTGGGCGACGCAGTGGAGCTTGGCGGGGCAGTGCAGGCCCAGGTCAAGCTGGACAGCCGCCCTGATGGCAGCTGGGCCACCGCCGGGGTCATAAACGGCCAGGCACTGCGTGTGGTCATGATTGACCAGGGCGTGCGGCTGCTGGATGGAACGTTGAGCGCGCGCGTTGAAAACGACCGCCTGCTGCTGGAGCGCCTGGAGTTTCCGGCCCGTTTACGGGCGGAGCCCAAGGAATGGCGCACCTCCGAGTGGGTCAATACCAACCCGGACGCCAAGGGAGGCGCGCTGGTGGTGACAGGCGAGTGGAATCTGTTTGAATCCAACGGAGCTGTTGATGTGTCGCTGCACCGCTTTCCGATTTTGCAGCGGGCCGACCGCTACGCCATGATGACGGGCAATATCCACCTGGACGCGGCTCTGCCTGACGTGGCCATTACAGGCAAGCTCACGGCTGACGCGGGCTGGTTCGACCTGGATATGCTAGGCGGCATTCCCACCGTGGACAGCGATGTGGTGGTGATACGCCCGGGAGAAGAGCAGGAAGTCAGCGTGCCGCTGGGCATCACGCTGGATCTTGAAGTTGATCTCGGGCCGCGCTTTTATCTCACAGGCTATGGCCTGAATTCCGGCCTGGTGGGCAATATGCGCGTGCTCATGAAGGAAGGCAAACTGACCGGCATGGGCGCGTTGCGCACCCGGGGCGGGGCCATTGAAGCCTACGGCCAGCGGCTGCAGCTGCGTCGTGGCGCCATCACCTTCCAGGGCGATATCACCCGCCCTGTGCTCGATATCGAAGCGCTGCGCACGGGCCTGGCGGTGGAAGCCGGGGTGCGCGTGGCAGGCACGGCCCGCAGCCCGCGCATTGAGCTGGTGTCCTACCCGGCTGTCAGCGAGATTGAAAAACTGTCCTGGCTGTTGCTGGGCCATGGGCCGAATGACAGCGGCGGCGATATGGCACTGTTGTTTTCCGTGGGCAGTTCCTTCCTGAGCGATGGCGAACCCTTCTACCGGCGTTTTGGCATCGACGAAGTCAGCATGCGCTCGGGCGAGCTGGGCAGCGTGGCAAGCGTCTTGCCTGTGGAAAGTGTGGTGAGCGGCCTGGATACCGGCACCAGCGACATTGAGCGTCGTTTCGTCAACGTCAGCAAGCGGCTTTCCAATGGCGTGACATTGAGCATACGTCAGGCGCTGTCGGATACCGGAACCGTGGCGCGAGCCAGCTACCGGCTGGGCAGAGGGCTTACGGCGGAGGCCAGCATGGGCACAATCAATGGTCTGGCGCTGGTGTACCGTTGGTTTTCACGCGAAAGACGGCCGGAAACCCGAGAATGAAATAATGCAGCAGCCTCAAGGGGCTAAAATGCATGCCATTTTCAAAGGTTGAGGCCATGAGCATAAAAAGTGACCGCTGGATCCGGCGTGCCGCAGCTGACGGCATGATAGAACCGTTCGAACCCGGCCAGGTGCGATCCGTCAATGGTGAGCGCATCGTCAGCTATGGCACGAGCAGCTATGGTTATGATGTCCGTTGTGCCAATGAATTCAAGATTTTCACCAACATCAATTCCACCATCGTCGATCCCAAGGCGTTCGACGAAAAATCCTTTGTCGATTTCGTGGGCGACGTGTGCATCATTCCTCCGAATTCATTCGCGTTGGCGCGCACGGTCGAATACTTCCGCATTCCGCGCAGCGTACTGACCGTCTGCCTGGGCAAGAGCACCTACGCCCGTTGCGGAATCATCGTTAACGTGACCCCCCTGGAGCCCGAATGGGAAGGGCATGTCACGCTGGAATTTTCCAATACCACGCCGCTGCCGGCCAAAATCTACGCTGGCGAAGGCTGCGCCCAGATGCTCTTCTTCGAAAGCGACGAAGTCTGCGAAACTTCCTATCGCGATCGTCAGGGCAAATACCAGGGGCAGCGCGGGGTCACCCTCCCACGCACCTAGCAGGAGCTACGGAATGAAATTCCGCTTTCCCATCGTCATCATTGATGAAGACTATCGTTCCGAGAATGCGTCCGGGTTCGGCATCCGCGCGCTGGCTGCCGCCATTGAGGCGGAAGGTGTCGAAGTGCTGGGGGTCACCAGCTACGGCGATCTGACCTCATTCGCGCAGCAGCAAAGTCGCGCCAGCGCGTTCATTCTGTCGATCGACGACGAGGAATTCGACGTTGATTCGCCCGAGGATGTCGCCAAGGCCATCAAGAATCTGCGTTCCTTCATTGGCGAACTGCGTTTTCGCAACGATGAAATCCCCATCTACCTGTATGGCGAGACGCGCACCTCGCAGCATATCCCCAACGATATCCTGCGCGAGCTGCACGGCTTCATCCACATGTTTGAGGACACGCCGGAATTCGTGGCGCGCCACATCATCCGCGAAGCGCGTGCTTATCTCGACAGCCTGGCGCCGCCCTTCTTCCGTGAACTGCTCAATTACGCAGCAGATGGTTCTTACTCCTGGCATTGCCCCGGGCATTCCGGCGGGGTGGCTTTTCTGAAGAGCCCGGTGGGCCAGATGTTCCACCAGTTCTTTGGTGAGAACATGCTGCGCGCCGATGTCTGCAATGCGGTGGACGAACTGGGCCAGTTGCTGGACCACACCGGCCCGATTGCCGAATCGGAGATCAATGCCGCGCGGATTTTCTACGCAGATCATTGCTTCTTCGTAACCAACGGCACCTCTACCTCGAACAAAATCGTCTGGCATGCCAATGTGGCCAACGACGACGTGGTGGTGGTAGACCGCAATTGCCACAAGTCGATTCTGCATGCCATCACCATGACGGGGGCGATTCCGGTGTTCCTGCGCCCGACGCGCAACCATCTGGGCATCATTGGCCCGATTCCCCTGGAAGAGTTCGAGCCGGAAAACATCCAGCGCAAGATCGAGGCTAACCCGTTTGCCCGCCATGCCAAGGACAAGCGCCCGCGCATTATGACGCTGACGCAAAGCACTTACGATGGTGTGATCTACAATGTAGAAACTATCAAGGCCAAGCTGGAAGGCTATATCGACACCCTGCATTTCGATGAAGCCTGGCTGCCGCATGCCGCGTTCCACGAGTTCTACAAAGACATGCATGCCATTGGCGAAGGACGGCCGCGCAGCAAGGACGCCATGGTCTTCGCCACGCATTCAACGCACAAGCTGCTGGCCGGTCTTTCCCAGGCGTCGCAGATCACAGTGCAGGATTCCCAGACACGGCAGCTGGATCGCAATGTGTTCAACGAAGCCTATCTGATGCACACTTCGACCTCGCCGCAGTACGCCATTATTGCGTCCTGCGACGTGGCTGCCGCCATGATGGAACCCCCCGGCGGCACGGCCCTGGTAGAAGAAAGCATTTCCGAAGCCATGGACTTCCGCCGCGCCATGCGCAAGGTGGAATCTGAATACGGCCGCAACGACTGGTGGTTCAAGGTATGGGGGCCGAATCGTCTGCCCGCCGACGACATTGGCCACCGGGAAGACTGGCTGCTGGTATCCGGCGACGAATGGCTCGGTTTTGGCGATCTGGCGGACGGCTTCAACATGCTGGACCCGATCAAGGCCACCATTGTGACGCCGTGGCTGGATATTTCCGGCACCTTTGCTGAATCCGGCATTCCTGCCGCGCTGGTGTCCAAGTTCCTGGCCGAACACGGCGTGGTCATTGAAAAAACCGGCCTGTACTCGTTTTTCATCCTGTTCACCATCGGCATTACCAAGGGGCGCTGGAATACCCTGGTTACTGCTTTGCAGCAATTCAAGGACGATTACGACCGCAATCAGCCGATGTGGCGCATTCTGCCCGATTTCTGCAAGCAGCACCCTGTGTATGAGCGCATGGGCTTGCGCGATCTTTGCCAGAAAATCCACCAAGCTTACAAGAAGTACGACCTGGCACGCCTGACAACCGAGGTCTATCTGAGCGACATGGTGCCGGCCATGAAGCCATCCGACGCCTATGCCAAGATGGCTCACCGTGATTCCGAACGGGTCTCCATCGACGAACTCGAGGGCCGTGTAACGGGCGTGTTGCTCACGCCTTACCCGCCGGGCATTCCCTTGCTGATTCCGGGCGAACGCTTCAACCAGCGCATCGTGAATTACCTGCAGTTCGCGCGTGAGTTCAACGCGAGCTTCCCGGGTTTTGAAACCTATGTGCATGGCTTGGGCACGGATACCGGCCCGGATGGCGAACTGCGTTATTACGTAGACTGCATCAAAGAAAGCGCTATCACGTGAGCAGGCGGGCAAG
>JAAZDZ010000472.1 GCA_012512545.1 Alcaligenaceae bacterium
CAGCGCGCCAGGAATGTGGTTTTTCGCGTAAAGATCCGCAGGTCGGATATCAATGATGCGCACTTCGGGCGTGTTGCGCAGGTGTTCCAGTTCTTGCGGCGCCACAATGGGAGCGGCACTGGCAGGTGCTGCGGCGGACGCGGAGGCCAGCGCCAGGGCAGCGGCGAGGAAAAAGCGCTTCATGATTTTGGGTGAGATACGGGTTGGCACCCGGTTTCTATGTGGAAAGGCGGATGATACTGCTGTTTTAATTTCTGGAAGTAATAAAGATATGAGTTTGAAATAGGAAAACGCGTGTCTTGGGTACCGGAACAGTGCGTGGCGACAAACCCCTTGAAGCCAGCGTATCGTCCTTGCTGCAGGCTGCAGTAACATATTCGTATTGATCGCCTATTCCGTTCATGCAGTCCTTGTGGAGATGCCCCCATGTTCAAGCTGAAAACTCTCTTTGCAGCCATGCTGGCTGTAGCCGGAAGCCTGTCTGTCGCGCAGGCCGATACACTGGAAAATGTCCGTGAACGCGGTGTGCTGCATTGCGGTGTCACCACCGGCTTTGCCGGTTTCTCGGCACCTGACAGCAAGGGAGAGTGGGTGGGGCTGGATGTCGATGTCTGTCGCGCAGTCGCTGCAGCGGTATTTGGCGACGCTTCAAAATTCAAAGCGGTTTCCCTGAATGCGCAGCAGCGTTTCACCGCGCTGCAGTCCGGTGAAATTGATCTTCTGGCGCGTAATACCACCGTAACGCAGCAACGCGATACGGCGCTTGGCGCGATTCATGCCGGCATCAATTTCTATGATGGCCAGGGCTTTCTGGTATCCAAAGAACTGGGCGTCAAGAGCGCCAAGGAATTGAACGACGCTTCAGTGTGCATGCAGCAGGGCACCACCAACGAGAACACCATGGCTGACTGGGCACGCGCCCATGGCATCGCCTACAAGCCGGTTGTGTTCGACCAGTTCAACGAAGTAGTCAGCGCTTTCGCGGCGGGGCGCTGCGATGTCTTCACCACCGATGCCTCCGGCCTGGCGTCCATCCGTATTTCCCGCCTCGAAAATCCTGATAACTACGTTGTTCTGCCGGAAATCATTTCCAAAGAGCCATTGGGGCCATTTGTGCGGCAGGGCGATGATGCCTGGCTGAATGTGGTGAAGTGGACGCTGCATGCCATGGTGGGAGCCGAAGAGCTCGGCGTGACATCGGCCAATGTGGATGAAATGCGCAAAAGCGCCAGCCCCGATGTGCGGCGCCTGTTGGGCGTGACCGAGGGCGCGGGCAAGAACCTGGGCCTGGACGAAACCTGGGCCTACAACATCATCAAACAGGTGGGCAATTACGGCGAAAGCTTTGAGCGTAATGTGGGGCAGGATAGCGCCCTGAAGATTCAGCGCGGCCTGAACGCTTTGTGGACGGAAGGTGGCCTGATGTACGCGCTGCCCATACGGTAACCCGGTAACCGCTCGGGTGCGCCGCCGGCTCAGGGCTTAGCGTCGGCGGTAAACCAGAGCGATGCGGGCGAAGGCAATTTCCAGTTCCCGGCTGCCCGCCTGAAATGTGACCGGCCGTCCCCGGGCGGTAAAACAGATCAGCTTCTTTGAGGCGATCAGCGGGACGAACTTCACAAACGAAATTTCTTCCCAGAGGATGGTGCGCCGGCCGATCCACGATTGCTCAATGCCGCTTTCGGTGATGCGCGTGACGGATGTCTGCATGGCGCGGGCGAGCAAGGCCAGCCCCAGTACGCAGACCACCAGGCTGATCTTGATGGCCGGGCTCACCATTTCTCCCACAGGGCTGGCGGCTGTCTGGGCCAGCCGCACCACAACCAGAGCGAGAATCAGCCATGCCGCCCATTTGACCCAGCGGCGACAGGCTGGCCCTTCCAGAGGCAAGGGGCCGATTTCCGCAAACAGGTTCTGTTGTTCTTGTGCGCTGGGGGGCTGCAGGCTGCCGACAACCATGGTGGGGTCTCCGTTCAGGCAGCTTGGCGGGCCGCCAGGGCATTGCCCGCGCGGCTTGAGCCTTTACGGCCCAGGTGGCCGGCTATCCATTGGCCGATATCAATGACGGCATCCAGATCGACCCCGGTTTCTATGCCCATGCCGTGCAGCATGTACAGCACGTCTTCGGTGGCGACGTTGCCGGTTGCGCCCTTGGCGTACGGGCAGCCGCCCAGGCCGGCGACCGAGGCATGGTAGATGGAAATGCCTGCCTGCAGAGAGGCCAGGATGTTGGCCAGAGATTGACCATAAGTGTCGTGGAAGTGCCCGGCAATGCAGGAAGGATCGACAATTTCCGTAACGGCTTTCATGACGCGTTCCACCTGCACGGGCGTGCCCACGCCAATGGTGTCGCAAACGTCGATTTCGTCGCAGCCGAGCGCAAGGTAACGCCGCGCGACATCCACCACCGAGGCGATTTCGACTTCGCCCTGATACGGGCAGCCCAGAGCGCAGCTGATGCTGCCACGCAAACGCAGCCCCGCCGCCTTGACGGCTTCCGCGACAGGCTCGAAGCGGGCAATGGATTCGGCAATGCTGCAGTTGATATTGGCTTGCGAAAAGGCTTCGCTGGCCGCACCGAAGATGACGATTTCATCGGCACCCGCCGCCAGGGCGGCATCAAAGCCGCGCATATTGGGAGCAAGCACTGAATAAAGGGTGCCTGGCCTGCGGTTGATGGCTGCCATGACTTCAGCGCCGTCTGCCATCTGAGGCACCCATTTCGGAGAAACGAAGGAGGTGGCCTCGATATTGGAAAAGCCCGCCTGCGTCAGCCGGTCGATGAGCTCGACTTTGACGTTGGTGGGGATGAACTGTTTTTCATTTTGCAGACCGTCGCGGGGCGCGACTTCGACGATCTTCACTTTATTGGGTGTGGTCATGTTGTCTCCTGATTCGCTCAACCCTGAATGATAACTTGGCGCCAGCCATTGAGCAGCGGTGCCGTGATAGTTGTCAGGGCGCACTCGCTAGTGGTCAGAGC
>JAAZDZ010000473.1 GCA_012512545.1 Alcaligenaceae bacterium
GGACGGAATGATGCAGAAACTGCAGCGGTGGTTGCACCCTTCGGAAATCTTCAGATAGGCGTAGTGGCGCGGAGTGAACTTCACGCCTTGCGGGGGCACCAGGTCAACGTAGGGGTCGTGCTCGCGTCGCGGGGGCGCCGCTTCGTGCACGGCGCGCACCACCTGCTCGTATTGCTGGGGGCCGGTCACGGCCAGAACGGCAGGGTGAACCTCGCGGATCAGGTTTTCTTCGACGCCCATGCAGCCGGTGACGATGACTTTGCCGTTTTCGGCAATGGCCTCGCCGATGGCTTCCAGGGATTCGGCCTTGGCGCTGTCAATGAAACCGCAGGTGTTGACGACCACCACATCGGCGTTGTCGTATTCGGGCGTGATGGCATAGCCATCCGTACGCAGCTGGGTGAGAATGCGTTCGGAATCGACCAGCGCTTTCGGACAGCCCAGGCTGACGAAGCCGACTTTAGGGGAACTCATGGATGACCTCGTTGAGCAATGCGCTCGTTGTGAAAGATGATACGATTTTCCCTTTGTGGGTTACGCGCACGTGCAGGATACGCCTTCCCGGCCAGGCCGGATTTCGCTTTCAGACACCTTGCTGGCCACTGCGCAAAATGTGCAGGCGGTGCTGGCAGGGCGTTCGCTGTCTGACACTCTGGCCGCTACCGATGCCCCGCTGCGGGCTTCTGTGCAGGCGGTGTCCTTTCATGTGATGCGACGCCTGGGCACTGCCACGGCCTTGCGTGAGATCCTGGTGCCGCGCAAACCGCCCAACACTTTGCTGGACGCCCTGCTTAAAGTGGCGCTGGCTCTGCTGGATACCGCTGCCGAAGCCGCCGTGCCCGGTGCCGTGCCCGGCCTGGGCCGCGAAGTGCCGGTGTATGCGCCGCATACCGTGGTAGACCAGGCTGTGCGAGCCACAGGCCGCCACAAGAAGCTGCAGCCTTTCAAGGGGCTGGTCAATGGGGTGTTGCGCCGCTACCTGCGCGAAAGGCCCTCTATTTTAGCGCAGGCCATGGCCGATCCGGTAGCGCAATACAATCATCCGCGCTGGTGGGTGGGGCGCTTGCAACAGGCGTACCCCGAACAATGGCAGGCTTTGCTGGCGGCGGCCAATCGTCCCGGGCCGATGGCGCTGCGGGTCAATGCGCGCCGCGCCACGGTCGATCATGTGCTGGACGCCTTCCGGGCAGCGGGAATTCAGGCAGGGTCTCCCCGGCCCGGCGCGATTGTGCTGGCCGAACCGCGCCCTGTACAGGCTTTGCCGGGTTTCGAACAAGGCTGGTGGTCGGTGCAGGATCTGTCCGCGCAGCAGGCGGGGCTGCTGTTGCCAGTTGCCGATGGCATGCGGGTGCTGGACGCCTGCGCCGCGCCAGGCGGCAAGACGGCGCACTTGCTGGAGCGGGCCGACTTGCGGTTGACGGCCCTGGATGCCGACCCCGCGCGCCTGGCGCGTGTGGGCGAAAACCTGCAACGGCTCGGGTTGTCGCACGATGGCGTGGCGCTTGAATGCGCAGATGCCACTGAGCTTGAAGCCTGGTGGGACGGCCAGCCCTTTGATGCGATTCTGGCCGACGTTCCCTGCACGGCTTCAGGCGTGGTCAGGCGCCACCCGGATATCCGCTGGCTGCGCCGTGAAGACGATATTCCCCGCACTGCGGCCTTGCAGCGGCGCATTGTTGATGCGCTGTGGGCCACGCTGAAGCCCGGCGGCCACCTGCTGTACGCGACCTGCTCTTTTTTCCCCGAAGAAGGCGAGCGGCAGGCAGCGGCATTCGCGCGGCGCCACAATGATGCCCGGCGCCTGCCCGCGCCGGGACAGATTCTTCCTCTGGAGCCGCAAGGTGTGTTTGAAGACGGCGAACTGGCTGAAAATCCGGCGCTGGCGATTGGCGATGGTTTTTTCTATGCGTTGTTTGCCAAGAATGTGTGACTCGACAACAATGAGGGCTGTCTCCTTCGTGCGAGCCTGCAGGCTAGTCATGCCATTGCGACGAATGCTCTTCCTGGTTCTGGCTTTTTTCCTGAGCGTGGCGCATGCCCAGGAAGAGGCGTCTGCCGACCCGCGCATTCTGAGCATTGAGCCGGTGTTGTCCGAAGGCTGGCTGAATATTGATGCCGAAGTCCATCTGCCGTTGTCGGATGAATTGCGTTATTCGGCCGAACGCGGCGTCACCCTGTATTTCACTGCGGATATCGAAATCACCAAGCCGCGCAAATGGTGGTTTGATAAAGAAGTCGTCAAAACCCAGAAAACCTGGCGGGTGGTCTATAACGCCCTGACGCGTCAATGGCGTATCGGCACGGGCGAACTTACCCTGCCGGAAGCCTCGCTCGACGACGCCCTGTCGCTGGTGCGCAATATCCGGCACTGGGCCGTGCTGCCCAGCGCCGATCTCGAAACCGATGAGCTTTACACCGGCCGGATGCGCGTCCGGCTGGATACTTCGCTTCTGGCGCGGCCCTTTAGGGTGCATGCCATCAACAGCAGCGCCTGGTCGCTTTCTACCTCATGGAAAGACTTCAGCTTTTCGATTTCCGACGCCGCGCTCCCGCGCTAGTGCGCTGGACCTCGCGCATTGCGCTGATCGTCGCGGCGGTCAGCGCGGTGTCGTTGCTGGGCCTGCTGGTGTGGTCAACGGGCAATGCTTCGCGTTTTGCCCAGCAATACGATGTTCTGCTGATACTCAACGGCATTCTGGCGGCGGCCATGCTGTCCTGGGTGGTGGTGCTTGGCGCCCGTCTGCTCAGGCAGGTCAGAAAGCGGCAATTCGGCGCCCGGCTGACATCCCGCTTCGCCCTGTATTTCACGCTGATAGGCATTCTGCCCGGCGCCCTGATCTATGTGCTGTCCGTGCAGTTCATGTCGCGCTCAATTGAATCCTGGTTCAACGTGAGGGTGGATACCGCTCTGGAAGCCGGCCTGAACCTGGGGCGGGCGGCGCTGGATACGCAGTTGGCCGATCTGAAAGTGCGGGCGCAGAATATGGCCGCCCGCCTGGGCAACAGCAGCGATGCGGACATGGCCCTGGTCATTGGCGCCCTGCGCGAAAGCAATCAGGTATCCGAAGCCATGGTGTTCACCGGGAATAACCGGCTGGTGGCGTTTTCCTCCACTGAATTCGGCCAGCTGGTGCCGGATCTTCCTCCCCCTTCGGTTCTGAACCACCTGCGGGTGTCCCGCGCCTATTCGGCTGCCGAGCTGACGGCCCCCTACGTGGCAGGCGGGGCTTCGGAGCAGGGCGGGCGCCCCAACGGCGGCCTGCGCCTGCGGGTGGTGGTGCCCGTCAACAGCAGTAACCAGTATGCGCAATTGCTGGGTGTTGTGCACGATGCGCGCTGGCTGCAGGTGATGGAACCGGTTCCCGATCTCATCGCTCACAACGCCAACCAGGTGCAGGAAGGCTTTCGCGATTACCAGGAACTTGCGCTTTCGCGCCTGGGCCTGCGCAAGTTGTATGGCATTACGCTGACGATGGCGCTGCTGCTGGCGGTGTTCGCCGCAGTGGTGGCGGCGCTGGCCATTTCGCGCCGCCTGGTGCGGCCTTTGCTGGCGCTGGCCAGCGGCACGCAGGCGGTGGGCGTGGGCGACTACCGGCCTCTGCCCGAGCCGCCGCGCACCGACGAGGTGGGGCAGTTGATGCGTTCCTTCAACGCCATGACGCGGCAGCTTGAAGAGGCCCGGCAGCAGGTGGAACGCAACCGCCTGCAGCTTGAGCGCAGCAATGTGTACCTGGAATCGGTGCTTGGTAATCTGTCTTCCGGCGTGCTGGTCTTTGATGAGATGTTCCGCGTTGCCATGTTCAACCAGGGGGCGCAGTCCATTTTGCGCGCCGACCTGCGTTCGGTGCAGGGCAGGCCGCTGGAAACCGTACAGGAAGCGTTTGAGCTGTCGCAGCACATCAAGCAGGCGTTCAGTGCGCATGCCGCCATGGATTCCGAACGGCAGTATTGGCAGCAGCAGTTCGAGCTGGAAGTCTCCGGCCAGGACGAAATGGCGCGCCACCATGTCGTCACGATTCTGGCGCGCGGCACGGAACTGCGAATCGCCGGGCGCGGCAACGGCTATCTGGTGGTTTTCGACGACATCAGCGAAGTCATTTCCGCCAGCCGCACCGTGGCCTGGGGCGAGGTGGCCCGCCGCCTGGCTCACGAAATCAAGAACCCCCTCACACCCATTCAGCTGTCCGCCGAGCGCCTGGCTATGAAGCTGGCTGACCGCCTGAACGAAACAGATGCGGCGATGCTGCAGCGTTCTACCAATACGATTGTCAATCAGGTGGCGTCATTGAAGAAAATGGTGGATGACTTCCGCGAATACGCGCGCACGCCGCCCGCGCAGATGCAGCCGCTGGATATCAACGCCCTGATTGGCGAAGTGCTGACCTTGTACGGCTGGGATCCCGCAGAAGGCGTGGCGCGGGCGCAAGGCGTGTTGCTGGAAGTCGATTTCGCGGCTGACCTGCCTCTGGTAGAGGGGGACACCACCCAGCTTCGCCAGGTGATTCACAACCTGCTTGCCAATGCCTGCGAGGCGGCGGCGCAGGAACAGGCCGCCGTTGAAGCCCGCGTCAAGGTACAGACCAAGCTGGTATTGACGCCGACGGCCGACGATTCGCAGCGACAGGCGGTGAGAATCAC
>JAAZDZ010000474.1 GCA_012512545.1 Alcaligenaceae bacterium
CGGGTAACGCACGGCGGCAACCGCCGCACGCGCTTGTTCTGCAGACTGAACCATGGGTATCAGCAGGTTGCGGGCGCCGATATCGAGCAGCCGCTTGATTTCCACCGGATCGTTCCAGGCGGGCCGCACAACGGGTTCTATAGGGTAGGGCGCCATGGCCTGCAGTTGTGCCAGCGTCGATTCAGTACTGTTGGGCGCATGTTCGCAGTCGATCAGGCACCAGTCGTAGCCGGTGCCTGCACATATTTCAGCTGCTATCGGGTTGCAAAGCCCGAGCCAGATGCCAAGCTGCGATTCACCTTTTTGCAGGGCCAGCTTGAACGCATTGGGTTGTAGTTTCATAGAGATCTGGAAATGAAAATTGTGGGTTTATACGAAGTGGCAGTTGATGGTGCCCAATTGGCCGTAGTCTGCGCAGAATACATCACCCGCCACCGCGCTGACAGGGCGGGTGAATGAACCCGACAATACCACCTGGCCCGCCCGCAATGAGGTGCCCAGCGAGCCCAGGCGGTTGGCCAGCCACACTATCCCGTTGGCAGGGTGGTTCAGCACGCCTGCGGCCAGCCCGGTCTCCTCGATGATGCCGTTACGCGTGAACGTGGCGCCCACCCAGCGCAGGTCAAGGTCGGTGGGGCGCACCGGTCTGCCGCCCAGCACAACGGCGGCATTGGCGGCGTTGTCGGAAATCGTATCCAGCACCTTGCGGGTGACTCCGGTATCGGGGTCCACTTGCTGGAAGCGGGCGTCGATGATTTCCAGGGCGGGAATAACATAGGAAGTCGCTTCGTAGACGTCGATAAGAGTCACGCCCGGGCCTTTGAGGTCGCGGTTCAGCACAAAGGCAAGTTCAACCTCGATGCGCGGCACAATGAAACGCGAACATGGCAGGGCCGCGCCATCATGGTAAAACATGTCGTCCAGAAGCACGCCGAAGTCGGGTTCGTCAATGTTTGACGCCATTTGCATGGCGCGCGATGTCAGGCCGACCTTGTGGCCCCTGATAGCCAGCCCGTCCTGCTGTTTCAAGGCAATCCAGGCGCTTTGTATGGCATAGGCGTTGTCGATGGTCATTTCAGGATGACGCAGCGACACCTGCTTGAGCTGGGTGCGGGATTTCTCCGCCGCATGCAGCTCAGCGGCAATGGCTTCTATGGATGCAGTGTCCAGCATTTTTTCTCCTGTTGAATGTTTTTGCGCCCGGTCCGGCGGCCAGGCATTGAAAGAATCACTTATGGCTGACGCTTTTCAGCATACCAATCTGCCCCATCTGCTGCTTCACGCACGCGAAACCCTGATGGTGCGCTTCCGCCCCGTACTGGCTGAAGAAGGCTTGTCGGAACAGCAGTGGCGGGTGCTGCGCCATCTGTACGACATCGACATCCTGGATGCCGCTGGGCTGGCGAGCAGTTGCCAGGTGCTGGCGCCCAGCCTGACCCGCATGCTGCGCTCCCTTGAGGCGGCGGGCCTGATCGAACGCAAACCGGACCCTGACGATCTGCGTCGCCAGATGATCAGCCTGTCTGTCAATGGCCGGGCGCTGGTGCAGAAGCTTTCCCCAAAAATCGAAGCTATCTACCAGGTGTTGGAACAGCGGATTGGCAAAGACAGGCTGGATCATCTGTACAAGGAAATTCATGCCATGCTGGCGCTTCTTGAGCGTGCAGAAAGGGATTGAGCGGCAAGGGTCGCCTACAAATTGACACAAGCCTCTTTATTTAATTATCATGTTAACTAATTAGAGGCCGCAACGCCAATTGAGCTTGTGTGCATTTTCCCTATCCGCATGATCGAGATCGTGAAGGAGACTTTGAGCATGAAACGGCTGTCCAAAACCCTTTGTTCTTCCTTCCTGGCGTCCCTGCTGTTCGCAGGCGCTTCTGCTTCGGCGCAGCAGTCCCACATTACGTTTGTTGTTCCGTATTCCCCAGGCGGTGCTTCTGACCAGATCACACGCGTGGTGGCTGAGCGCGCAGCGCGCGAACTCGGACGCACCATTGTGGTTGAGAACAAGCCTGGCGCAGCCGGTATTGTGGCCGCCCAGCATGTGCTGAAATCCACCCCCAATGGCGACACCCTGCTGGTGGGCTCCAACGCGCCGCTTGTCATCAATGAAGGGATGTACGACAGCCTGGCCTATTCGCCCCGCGAAGACTTCGTTCCTGTTGCCGGCCTGGCCAGAACGCCTCTGGTCATGGTTGTGAATGCTGAACACCCGGCCAATGACGTGAAGGGGTTTGTCGAATGGGCGGGCAAGCAGAATGCGCCGGTTGCCATGGGTTCCGGCGGCAATGGCAATATCACCCATCTGGCCGGTGTCTATGCCGCCAATACTCTGGGCTTTGACGTCACGCACGTTCCCTTCCAGGGTACGGCGCCTGGCGTGATGAATCTGATCGGCGGCAATATTGATGTCATGTTCGACACTCTGCCGTCTTCCATTGCTCAGCTCGACAGCGGCCGCCTGTAGTGGAAGAAACCGGCGCCAAAGCCGATTGATGCCGCGATAGCAGAGAAGCTCCGGCCAACAGGTCGGAGTTCTTCACACCTGGCTGGCTTTGAAACTCAAGTTTCAGGGCAGGCTTCATCCCGTAATTTGCGCCGCAGAATCTTGCCTACATTGCTGCGCGGAAGGTCGTCGCGGAACTCAACCTGCCGGGGACATTTATAGCGGGTCAGCTTGCTGTGGCAATAATCTATGACCTGTTCCTGGGTGAGTGCCGGGTTGCGGGAAATGACAAACAGCTTCACGCTTTCCCCCGAATGTTCATCTGGCACGCCAATGGCGGCGGCTTCCACAATGTCGGGGTGCCCGGCAATAACGGCCTCGACTTCGTTGGGATACACATTGAAGCCCGACACCACAATCATGTCTTTCTTGCGGTCTTTGATGAAAATATAGCCATGATCATCGACCACGCCGATATCGCCTGTGCGTAGAAAACCGTCGGAGTCGAAGCCGTTCGCGGTTTCGTCGGGGCGGTTCCAGTAGCCGGGAGTCACCTGCGGCCCGCGCACACAGATTTCGCCAATTTCACCAATGCCAAGATCGTTTTCGGTGTGATCCCGAATGGCGATTTCAGTTGAGGGCACAGGCAGGCCGATGGAACCCGTGAAATCGCGGCGATCCAGCGGGTTGATGGCGACTGCGGGCGAGGTTTCTGTCAGGCCGTAAGCCTGGGTAAGCGGGGTACCGGTGGTTTCGAGCCAGCGCGCGGCCACGGTTTCCTGTACGGCCATGCCGCCTCCCAGCGCAAGTTTCAGACTGGAAAAATCCAGCTGGGAGAAATCAGGGTTGTTCAACAGGCCATTGAAAAGGGTGTTGACGCCAGTGATGGCGGTGAACTTCACAGAGGCAAGGCTTTTGACTAAAGCAGGGATATCGCGCGGATTGAGAATAAGCAGGTTGGTGGCGCCCAGCTTGGTGAAGGTCAGGCAGTTCGCCATCAGGGCGAAGATATGATAAAGCGGCAAGGCTGTGACAATGCATTCCTTGCCTTCTGTGACGTGGGGTTTTATCCAGGCGTGGGCCTGACAGACGTTGGCCACAAGGTTGCCGTGAGTCAGGATGGCCCCTTTGGCGATGCCAGTCGTGCCGCCGGTGTACTGCAGGCAGGCGACGTCTTCGGGGTGCAGAGCGGGGCGCAGGTAGCCGCACTGGCGGCCACTGACGAGAATATCGTTGAACTCGCGAGCATCCGGCAGTGAATAGGGTGGCACCAGTTTCTTGACTTTGTCCGCCACGAAGTTGGTGAGGGCGCCTTTCAGCGTGCCCAGCATATCGCCCACCCCGGTGACCACAATGTGCTTGATCTGTGTCTGCGGCAGCGCCTTTTGCAGCGTGTGGGCGAAGTTTTCGGCAATGACAATGACTTCAGCGCCGGAATCTGCCAGTTGGTGTTCAAGTTCGGCCGCGGTATAGAGGGGATTGGTATTCACCACCACCGCGCCCGCCCGCCAGGCCCCGAACAGACAGACGGGGTATTGCAGCAGGTTGGGCATCATGAGGGCGATGCGGTCACCCTTTTTCAGTCCGATGGACTGCAGCCAGGCCGCAAAGCAGCGTGAAGCTTCGTCGAGTTCGCCATAGCTGAGCTTGACCCCCATGCTGATATAGGCGTTATGGCGGACAAAACGGGCACAGCTTTCCTCGAACAGGGAAACAAGCGATGCGTAGTTTTTGGCTTCGGCGCTGATGTCCGTCGGTATGCCGGGAGGGTAGTGCTGGTGCCAGATGGGTTCCATGTCTCCACCTCATCATGTTCATTTGTCTTTTTTGATGGTATCACTGCTGCAGCATTCGGCGGCAAAAGCGTCATTACTGGCAGGGGGGGGCTCAGATGGGGGTGACTTCCGGTGCCCTGTGCTGTTCCCAATAAAGCGGCCCGCCTGAAAAAGGCGCGAAGCCCGTTCCGAAAATCACGCCTGCGTCAGCCAGATCGTTGCTGGCGATAATGCCGCGCGCCACTTGTTCATGGGTTTTCTCGACCAGCGGAGAAACCAGCCGCAGCGCGAGGTCGGCAGGAGGCGTGCCGGGTTCCTTCTTGATGGGCTTACCGTCTTTCCAGGCATAAAAGCCGCGGCTGGTCTTGCGCCCGAGTTCTTTGCGGGATAAGTGGTTTTCCAGGCAATGGGGAATGGCCTGGGCGCCCGCGAGCTGCTGACCCGCAGCATGGGCGATATCCAGCCCGACGGTATCGGCCAGTTCCAAAGGCCCCATCGGCATGCCGAATATTTTCATGGCCTCGTCAATGGTTTCCGACGACAGACCTTCATCCACGCAGCGCATGGCTTCCAGCATATAGGGAGCCAGTACGGCATTGACAAGAAAGCCGGGTGTGTCCTTGACTGGCAGCGGCAGCTTGCCCAGCCTGCCAACAAAGGCCAGAGCCGTGGCCAGGGCGTCCGCGGCGAGCGCATCGGTACGCACGACTTCCACCAGGGGCATTCTGGCTACCGGATTGAAGAAATGGATGCCCACCAGGCGGCTGGCATCGCGCAGTTGCGCGCCGAGCGCGGCCAGCGACAGGCTGGAGGTATTGGTAGCCAGTACGGCTTCCGCCTTCATGCGGGGTTCTATCCGCGCATAAAGGGCCTGCTTGGCTTCCAGGCTTTCAGTGATGGCTTCTATGATGAGATCGGCATGGCTGACCCCATGGCCCAGAGGGTCGGGTATCAGTCTGTCCTGGGCGGCCTGGTGCAGCCGCCCTTCCTTGAGGCGGCGGGCATAGAGGGCATGTGCGCGGCTCTGGGCGTCGGCAATGCGTTCGCGATCCTGGTCCTGCAAGGTGACTTTGAAGCCCTTAAGGGCGCACCAGGCGGCGATGTCTCCGCCCATGGCGCCCGCCCCCACGACATGCACATGGTGAACTTCACCAGCGGCTTCCGAAGGTTTCCCGAACGCCTTGAGCTGTTCCTGCAAATGGAAGACGCGTATCAGGTTGCGGGCGGTATCAGACTGGGAAATCTCCTTCACCAGGGCGGGAGCCGACATGGCATTGCCCTGATGGCGGCCCCAGATTTCCAGAATGGCACGGGGCGCCAGGTAATGCTGGTAAGGGTCGCGCTCATTCAGTTTTTTTGCAGTCTGGCGCATGACCAATGGCCGCAGTGGCTGAAAATTGAGCAGACGGCCCAAGCCGCGCGCGCGGGCGGCAGGTTTGCCGGAACGTACATGCTGAGCGGCGGCCTGCCTTTCCAGGCGCAGCGGCACCCGGGCATCGACCAGCCCCAGTTTTTGCGCCTTGCGGGCGTCAATGGCGCGGCCGGACAGCATCATGTCAAGCGCCGCCGGCGCGCCGATCAAGGCGGGAAGGCGCTTCATGCCGCCCCAGGCGGGGAAGATGCCCAGCATGACTTCCGGCAATGCGAAAGAGGTGTCGGGGTGATCGACAGCCAGTCTGTAACGGCAGGCCAGCGCCAGTTCCAGCCCGCCTCCCAGGCAGTGGCCGCGAACCAGCGCGAGCGTCGGGTAACGTGCGGCGGCCAGCCGTTGAAACGCATTCCAGCCTTGAGCGATCAGCTTATGAACGGTGTCAGTGTGTTCAAGTTCGTTGAATTCTGCAATGTCGGCCCCGGCGATAAAGCCAGAGGGTTTCAGGGAATGGATGATCAGCGCGGCAGGCGGCTGGCGCTCGAAATGGTCGAGTGCCGTCATCAATTCAGCCAGAACCTCGCTGGAGAGGCGGTTTACCGAAGTGCCGGGGCAGTCAATGCCCAGCCATGTCAGGCCGTCAGCAGCGATATCCACCTTGAAGTTGCGCAGGTTGAGCAGATTGGTGGAGTTCATGATTCTGTGCCTCCTGTTGCGCAGGTCGTTTCAACCAGCATGGCGCCGCCCTGGCCACCACCGATGCAGATGGCGGCCATGCCCCGCCGTAAGCCGCGGGCGCGCAGGGCGTGCAGCAGGTGCAGAACAATGCGCGCGCCCGATGCGCCGACCGGGTGGCCCACCGCAATGGCGCCGCCGTCCGCATTCAGGCGGTCTTCATCCAGCGCGCCCAGGGCAGGGCGGCCCAGATGCGTGCGGCACCAGTCGTCGTCCTGCCAGGCGGCCAGGCAGGCCAGAACCTGGGCGGCAAAGGCTTCGTTGATTTCCCAGAGGTCGGGCGTGTTGAGATCCATGCCGTGACGCTCCAGGATGGGGGTGGCGGCATGCACCGGGCCCAGCCCCATGGAGGCGGGGTCGAGGCCGGCCCATTGCACATCGAGAATCCGGCCCAGAGGCCGCAGGCCCCATTGTTCGACCGCGCGTTCCGAGGCGAGCAGCAGCAAGGCCGCGCCATCTGTGACCTGCGAGCTGTTGCCTGCAGTGATATTGCCCCAGGGGCGATCAAATACCGGCTTGAGGGCCGCCAGTTTTTCAGGCGTGCTGTCGGCGCGCACGCCATCATCGTGCGGATAGAGCCTGCCGTGTTTATCGACCAGTGGAATGATTTCACCCAGAGCGCCATCTTGCTGCGCCCGCAGTGTGCGGGCATGGCTGCGGGAGGCGTATTCGTCCATCTGCTGGCGGCTGATGCCAAACTGGTGAGCAAGGTTTTCGGCGGTCTGGCCCATGGACACACCTGCTACAGGGTCGGTCAGGCCGCGCAGCAGACCGATGACGGGCGCCAGATGACCGGGCCGCAACCTGCCCAGCTGCGCCAGCCGGGCGCCCGGGCTTTTGGCTGCCTGCCACTCACCCAGCCATCTGACCATGTCTTCATTGAGCAGAACCGGCGCGCGCGATAAGGCGTCAACACCGCCTGCCAGCACGAGATCGGCCCGGCCGCTTTGCAAGGTAAGCAGGGCGGAATCCAGCGCCTGCATGCCGGACGCGCAGTTGCGGGAGACTGTCCAGCCGGGCACTGAGTGACCGCAGCCCAGGCGCAGGCCGACCAGCCTGCCGATATTGGTTTCGTCGGGGGCGGGCGCCACGCAGCCCAGGATGACATCGTTCAGGGCATTGGCTGGGAATGGCTGGCGCAACAGGACTTCGCGCCCGGCCTGAACGGCCAGGTCGGCTGCTGAAAACGGCCCAGGAGTACTGCGCGCCTTCAGAAAAGGCGTTCTTGCGCCGTCAATAATGTAAATCGGGTTGAAAGCCATGGTTCCCACCTTCAAGCTTTTCCGTGCTCAAGCCTTCAGCAGCATAACAGGGCACCGGCGCCAGCAGGCCGCCCACCAGAAAAAGCATCAAGCGATCGGCCAGCGACTCGGTATCCGCAGGCTCGGGGCTTGAGTGATTCAGGGCAAATGCCAGGCCATCGACACTCAGTGCGCAGTAAGAGGCGGCGCCCAGCATGAACAGTACCCGCCACAGCAGTTCATATTCGGGTGTATCTGGCAGTGCTTTGCGCAGCGTGGCATGAAAATAACCCAGGACTTCGGAGTTCTCGTTGCGGGTCAGGGCGCAGATTAGCGCATTCGGGTCGGTTGTGAGTTGTGGCTCGCCAGTCGGGCTGAAAGTGGTGCCGCCCAGAATGTGCCGCAGCAGCGGCTTGAAATACGCTTCCACGACTTTCAGAGGGTCGGGCGAAGCGCCGCCATCCGGGTGGGCTTCAAGGCGTTTGAGTTTCGTGAGCTGTTCTTGGCAGAGAGTGTTCAGACGTTGTTGATGTATGGCCTGGATCAGACCTTCTTTGGAACCGAAGTGATAGTTGACCGAAGATAGATTGACGCGGGCGGCAGTCGTGATTTCCCGCAAGGAGACGGCGTCTCCTTTTTGAGCGAACAACCGTGCGGCCGTATCGAGTATGCGCTGGCGCGTATAGGCGGAACGCGAACCGAGCATGTCCTCCCCCTTTTAAACGCTAGGTTCAAACTGTAAGGGAAGACTTCGTATACAGGATAGTGGTGTTTACCTTAGCGAGAGCAGGGCTTATGGCCTGGACCATAAGCCCTGTGAGGCAGAGGCCGTTTGCTAGATGGCTGTCACGAATTTGGTGACCAGATAACCGTCGAAGGTCTCGGTGCCGCCTTCGCTGCCAATGCCGCTGTCCTTCACGCCGCCGAAAGGGGTTTCAGGCAGCGCGCTGCCGAAATGGTTGATGTTGACCATGCCGGCTTCCAGCGCCCGCGATACACGATTGGCCGTTTGCAACGAGGTGGTGAACACATAGGAAGACAGGCCGAAGGGCAGCGCGTTCGCCTGGCGGATGACTGCTTCCGTGTCGTTGAACGGCACCACAGGGGCCAGCGGGCCGAAGGGTTCTTCGGTCATGATCATGGCGTCTTCCGGGATGCCGGTGATGACGGTGGGCGGGAAGAAGTTGCCCTTGCGATCAAGCGGTTCGCCGCCCAGCAGCACTTTGCCGCCACGCGATACGGAATCTTCCACGAAGCGGCTCATGGCAGGCACGCGGCGCTGGTGCGCCAGCGGCCCCATTTCCGTGCCCTCTTCCAGGCCATCGCCCACCTTGATGGCGCCCAGGCTTTCTACAAAAGTTTCAAGGAAGGAATCGTAAACCTTGCTATGCACGTAGAAGCGCGTGGGCGATACGCACACCTGGCCAGCGTTGCGGATCTTGAACCTGGCCAGTTGCCTGGCCGCTTTCTGGACATCGGCGTCATCAAACACCAGAACCGGCGAATGGCCGCCCAGTTCCATGGTGATGCGTTTCATGTGAGCCCCTGCCAGAGCTGCCAGTTGCTTGCCTACCGGCACCGAGCCAGTGAACGAGACCTTGCGCACGATGGGCGAGCGGATCAGGTAATCGGACACTTCGGCAGGCACGCCCCACACGATGTTGAGCACGCCGGGGGGCAGGCCCGCGTCGTGAAAGATGCGGGCAATGGCCATGACGGCGCTGGGCGCGTCTTCGGGGCCTTTCAGGATAATGGTGCAGCCTGCGCCAATGGCCGCGCAGACTTTGCGAATCGCCTGGTTGTACGGAAAGTTCCAGGGCGTGAAGGCGGCGCAGACGCCCACGGGCTCTCGCACCACATATTGGTGCACCGCCGGGTTGCGCGGGGTGATGACCCGGCCGTAGATGCGGCGGCATTCCTCGGCGTGCCAGTCGGCGTGGTCGGCGCAACTGATAATCTCACCCACGGATTCCGCCAGGGGCTTGCCCTGGTCCAGCGTCATATTGCGGCCAATTTCCTGGGCGCGATCACGGCTTAGCTGGGCGACCTTGCGCAGGATTTCCGAACGCTGCATGGGGGAACTATCGCGCCAGGTCTGGAAGGCGCGTTCAGCGGCGTTCAGGGCGCGGTCCAGATCGGTACGGCTCGCGTGGGGCAGGTGGCCCAGAACTTCGTGGTTGGCAGGGTTGATGATTTCCTGAGTCTTGCGGCCTTCACCGTTCAGGAATTCACCATCTATATATAAGGTAGGAGTCTCGTACATATTTTTCTAACGTTGTGGATGGGGGGAAGGGGGAGCGGATTGCATGCTTATAGCATGGGCCTCAACGGCTGAAATTCCAGCCCTGGCGCCGGCCAACTGGCGGATTGTTGTATTTTCTCCATTATGTTTGGCGCACCTACTAGGGGCAGGAAGTAGCGAGCGTGAAGAATCGTTAAAACCGCTAGGGTCTTGCGCTAAATTTTGATACATTGTGCGCAGAAACCTTTATATTTGGTTTCCAGACGCAAGGTTATGCTTCAAGAATACGAGCCAGAAACTCGTAGCTCCGCCTCGCCTCTCACACTATAGGTTGTTCCTCATGCCGAGGTCTCTCACCCTATCTTCACCTTCTTGCGCCAAGAAGGGCTTTCTGCTCAGGCTGTCGCTCGACGGTCGTAATCATTGGTTCCATGGGTCGCGCGGCTTGCGTGTGCGTTTACCTGTCATCGGTTTGCGGTGGTTTCCTCCGTCTGATCGTATCCGGTACGCCTAGCTGCATGACTGCTCTGGCAGCCAACACGCTTACCCTCTTGTTCCAACAAATAATAGTCGCTTCCGGCTGGTGTAGTCCGCCGGTCCTGTGCAAGCGAATCAAGGAGAACAACGTGAATTTCAAGAATGAAATACGTCCAGCCACCCTGGTAGGTGCCCTTTGTGTCGCCCTCGCCCCAACGTTCGCCTGGTCGCAGTCGGCAGGCTCGCTGGAACAGGCTGTAGAAAAAGCGGTCTTGTCCAACCCCGAAATACGGGCGCGGTTCCAAGATTTCCAATCTGACCTGGAAGGCCAGAAAGTCGCCCGTGGTGCCCTGATGCCTGAAGTCAACCTGCAGGGCTGGACCGGCCGTGAATGGCGCGGCAGTTCTGGTGGCAACCCTTCGGCTAACTGGAACCGCAATGGCTACAGCCTGCAGCTGCGCCAGCTGCTGTTCGATGGCTTTTCCACGCGCAACAACGTCAGGCAGCTGGGCTTCGAGAAATTGTCGGCCTACTACGAGCTGCTTTCGTCTGTGGACAGCCTGGCGGCTGAAGCGGCCAATGCCTATATCGATGTACAGCGTTACCGTGAAATGGAACGCCTGGCGCGCGACAACTACCGCCTGCACGACGAAACCCTGGCGCGTATCCGTGAACGCTCGGAATCCGGCGTGGGCCGTGGGGTGGACCTTGAACAGGCCAATGGCCGCCTGGCACTGGCCCAGACCAACCTCATGACCGAGACTAATAATCTCAATGACGTCAGCCAGCGGTACCGCCGTATTGTGGGCGAACTGCCGGCGCCTACCCTGGTCGATATTCCGGACCCTGCCGATTATCTGTCGGCCAAGCCCGCCGACTTCGTTCCTTCGCTGCGTGGCAACCCTGCCATCCTTTCCAAGCAGGCACTGGTGCAGGCAGCCGAAGCGGGCGTGGATTCCGCCAAAGGCCGTTTTGCACCCACGCTGGAACTGCGTGCCGCAACCGGCAAGGACCGCGACCAGCCCGGTTCACCCTACCGCGACGCTCAGGCATCCAATGTACAGCTGGTGCTGTCGTATAACCTGTTCCGTGGCGGTGCAGATTCCGCCCGTGTGCGCCAGACGGCAGCTCAGTCCTATGCAGCACGCGACGTCCGCGACTACACCTGCCGCAACGTGCAGCAGGATTTGTCCGTGGCCTGGAACAACATCGTGAAACTGCGCGAACAGCTGCCTTTCCTGCGCGAACACGAAATGGCGACCTCCAAGGTGCGAGTGGCTTACATGCAGCAGTTCCAGATTGGTGATCGTTCCCTGCTTGACCTGCTGGATACGGAAAATGAATTGTTCGATTCCCGCCGTGCGCTGGTCAATGCCCTCTACGACCTGAAGAAAGCCGAATACCAGTGGCTGGCGCTTTCGCACCGCATACTGCCTGCCGTAACCGTGGCCCAGCCGTACAACGAGGCACCTTCGGAAGCCACGGATCTGGAGTTCCCGGAAGAAAGCCTGCAGGCTTGCATGGCCCCGGCTCCGGACACCAGCAACCTGGCTCCCGTGCGTGTGGAATACCGCGACAACATGCAGCCGCCCATCATCCACAACCAGGGTGGCCAAGGCAGCGGTTGGTAAGCCGGCAGGCCGGTATCGGAACAAGGAGTCATTGTGAACCAAGACCATAAAAACAAGGCGGAACTGTCAGCACTCGATCTGGAATTCATTCGGGTGCTGGAAGACTTGATCGACGCCTTGGTCGCCAATGGCACCTTGCGTTTGACGGACTTGCCGCCTGAAGCCCTTGAAAAGCTGAACAAGCGCAAGGGGGCGCGGCGCCGTTTGCGGGGTTCTCTCGATTTGATTGATGACGAGGAAAACTTGTTCTGATGGATGGTTTGTCGAATAAAACTACGCAAGTGCCTCCCCACCTGACTCACGACGACCCGCTGGTCGCCTGCCTGGTGGAAATTTCCCGTTTGCACGGGCACCCGGTCACTGCGCAGGCGCTGACCAACGGCCTGCCGCTGGCCAACGACAGGCTGACGTTGTCGCTGCTGTCGCGTGCCGCGGCCCGGGCGCATTGTTCGGCCCGGCTGCTGCGTCGCAAGCTGTCCGACCTGCCCGCAGCTGCGCTGCCGGCCATGCTGATCCTCAAAAATCGGCGCGCCTGCGTGCTGCTGGAAGTGCGCAAAGACAGCTTCCTGGTTCAGTACCCGGAAACCGGCAGCCCGGTCGAAGTTTCCGCCCAAGACCTGCTGGCGGACTATTCCGGCCTGGCCTGCTTTGTCACGCCCCTGTTCCGTTTCGAAGGGAGGGTGCGCCAAAAGGGCAAGGAACGCGCAGGCAACTGGTTCTGGAGCGCCGTGTTCGACAACTGGCGCCTGTATCGCGATGCCCTGGTGGCAGCGGTGCTGATCAACATTTTTGCCTTGGTCATGCCGCTGTACACCATGAACGTCTACGACCGGGTGGTGCCCAACAACGCCATTGAAACCCTGTGGGCCATGACGCTGGGCATCGGCCTGGTGCTGGTCTTCAATATGGTGCTCACCAGTATCAGGTCGTATGTGGTTGACCAGGCCAGCAAACGGGTCGATATCCGCCTGTCGGCCCGCATTATGGAAAGGGTGCTGGACTTACGCATGGACAGTCGGCCAGAATCGGTGGGCTCGTTTGCGGCGAACCTGCGTTCGTTTGAAACCGTGCGCGACTTCATTGCATCGGCCAGCCTGACTACCCTGGTTGACCTGCCCTTTGTGCTGCTCTTCCTGGCCGTCATGGCATGGATTTCCCCGTTGATGGTGGTCCCACCCCTGGTGGCCATCCTGCTGATACTGATCGTGTCGTTTGTATCGCAGGCACGCATGGGCAAGCTGGTGCAGGAATCCTTCCAGGCCAGCGCCCAGCGCAATGCCGGCCTGGTTGAATCACTGTCTGGTCTGGAAACGCTCAAGACGCTGAACGCGCAAAGCACGGCCCAGCGCAAGTGGGAAGCGTCCACTGAATTCCTGGCCAATATCGGCACTCGCATCAAGCTTATTTCTTCCACCACCGTTTCCTTTGTGCAGACCTGCCAGCAGCTGGTTACGGTGTCGGTCATTGTTATTGGTACCTTTCTTATTCAGCAGGCTGAACTTTCTCTGGGGGGCATCATTGCCTCGTCCATGGTGGCGGGCCGTTGCCTGGCGCCCTTGGGCCAGGTCGCCGGGCTGATGATGCAATACCAGAATGCCCGCAGTTCGCTGAACTCCATTGACACTTACATGAAGATGCCGGTGGAACGACCCGCGCAAAAAAACTTTGTGCCGCGCCCCAGGCTGGAAGGCGGCATCGAGCTGCGTAACCTGAGCTTTGCTTACCCCGGCAGCAAGCAGGACGCTCTCAGCGATATCAATATAAAAATACAGGCCGGAGAACGGGTCGGCATCATAGGGCGTATCGGTTCGGGCAAGAGCACCCTGGAAAAACTCATACTCGGCCTGTACAGCCCGACGCAGGGCGCAGTGCTGATCGACGGCATCGATATCCAGCAGATAGACCCGGCCGACCTGCGCCGTTCCATAGGCTATGTGCCCCAAGACCCGGTGCTCTTCTATGGCAGCTTGAAATAC
>JAAZDZ010000475.1 GCA_012512545.1 Alcaligenaceae bacterium
GGCGGCAAGTCGATGCGGCCCGCAACAGCGTGGGCAATGCCGCTTTGCTGGACGCTGGCCTGCAGCTGACCCTGCCTCTGGTGGCGGAAGATGGCTCATCCGTACCTCTGACCATTTCTTCAAAACCCCTGAACGGCACCCGCATCAAGCGTCTGGAACTGTTTGCCCCTGGCAACCCCACGCCTGAAGTGGCGGTATTCGAGTTCGGGCCGGAAATCCAGACCCTGAATCTGGCCACCCGCATCCGCCTGAGCGAATCCCAGACGGTCATTGCCGTGGCCCACACGGAAGACGGGCAGGCCCTGGTTGCGGAGCGCCCGGTGCGCGTGACAGTCAGCGGCTGCATTGCGCCCGCCGCGCCCGACCCTGATTCAGAAATGAAGGCGCGCGTGCGTGTGCCGGATGCCTGGGCTGTCGGCGCCCCCGTTGAAGTACTGACCATGATTTCCCACCCCATGGTCACCGGGCTAGCCGAAGACGCCGCCGGCAACACGCCCGCCGTCCGCATCATTGAACGCTTTGAAGCCACGCTCAACGGCCAGCCCCTGATCAGCGCCCGCTATTTCCGCTCGCTGGCCGCCAACCCCTATCTGAAGTTCGACCTCACCCCGCAACAGGCGGGCGAACTGGCACTTCAATGGGTGGAAGACACAGGCCGCAAGGTGGAACATAACGCGGCGATCCGGCTGGCCTGACCACGCGCCAAAGCGCAAGCCTCGTCGTTCACGGCGAGCTCAGGCGAGGCTGATACTACGGGGAAGGCCAGAGGTGTTAAATTTCCGTCATTACATACAGGAGCAGTGACGGATGTCAGGTGAAATGATTCAGTTGGTGGTGATGGCCGGTCTGTTTCTGGTCATCACCCTGGTTGGCTCGGTAGCGCTGTACCGGGCCGGACGGCCTGGCTGGTGGCTGCCGGTTGTTTTCATGATTCTGTTGTTTGGATGGCCCCTGGCGCGACAAGCGCTGGGTTGGTGACAAGGGCCATCGTTCTTCTTCGTCTGGGTCAGGCGCCCTGCTCGACCAGCTCGATCTGCGGCGCGTTCACCGTGCGCACCCGTACTTTTTCGGTGGGCGGCATCAGGCGCGCCACCCCCTTAAGCACCACTTCGCCGTTCTGATTGGTAACCACGCAATCCATGACGACCCGTTTTTTGACGTCGTCCTTTTCGTTGACCGTGGCCGCCACTGTCAGCGTGTCGCCAATGCGCACGGGCCGGGTGAATTTCAGTTCCTGCCCCAGGTAAATAGTGCCGGGGCCGGGAAAGCGTGTACCGAACAGCGCGGAGATCAGAGCCGCGCCAAACATGCCATGGGCGATCACGCCCTTGAACATGGTTTCGTTGGCGTATTCTTCATTCAGATGGGCCGGGTTGATATCCCCCGAGATGGCGGCAAATGCCTGGACATCTTCGAGCGTCACTGCGCGTTGCAGTTGCTGGCTCTGGCCGATCTGCAGTTCGTCGTAAGTGACGTTTTCCATCCAGGCTGTGTCATGAGCCAATGTATTCATTTTGAAATCCTTTTTTCTGTGTTCTGACTTAGTCGGCGTAGCGGACCATCACGTACTCGCCAGGGGCGTCGCAAACCACTTTGGCCGGGTCGATGGCGGGCGGCGCAACGGGCTTGCCTGAGCGCTCTGTGAGCCATTCCTGCATGGCGATCCACCAGGAACCCTGCACCACCGGCGCGGTCGCTTTCCAGTCGTCCGGGTCGACCCAGCCGGAGTTATCTTCGACGCTGTTGATCTGATAACTGCGGCGCGGGCGGCCGGGCTCGGAAACAATGCCGGCGTTGTGGCCGCCTTCGGCCAGCACGAAAGTGACGTGGGTATCGGTCTGCAACTGGACTTTATAGACCGACTTCCAGGGCGACACGTGATCGCGCGTGGTGGCGACCACCATCATGGGCGCCTGGATGTCTTTCAGCGCAACCGTGTGCCCGGCAAAGCGATACTGACCGGCAGACAGCGCATTGTTCAGGAACAAGGCAGCGAGATATTCGGAGTGCATGCGCGCGGGCAACCGGGTGGTATCGGAGTTCCAGCTCATCAGGTCGAAGCTGGCGTCATCTTCGCCCAACAGGTAGCGACGCGTGTTGCGCCCCCAGAGCAGCGCCCGCGATGCCAGGAATACAAAAGAGCCGCCCATCTGCTTGCCCGACAGATAGCCCCGTTCGTTCATGGTCTGGCGCAGAGTGTTGAGCTGTTTTTCGTCGATGAAAACGCCCAGCTCGCCCGGCTCGGCGAAATCGGTCTGTGCAGCCAGTAGAATGACAGATGCCAGTTCCGGGAGTTTCTCTGGAATCAGGGCCTGTTCCTTGGCTGTGCGCGGCTGGCCCTGTTTGCGCGACATGCGGCCCAGGGCTGCCGCGACGATGGCCAGGAAAGTGCCGCCCAGGCAATAACCCACTGTATGCAGGCGCTTGGCGCCCGTCGCTTCAATGGCCGCCAGCACGCCGCTGCTCAGGTAGTCCTGCATTTTGAGGTCGCGGTCGGAGGCATCGGGGTTGCGCCACGAGATGATGAACACCGTATGGCCTTTATCAACCAGATACTTGACCATGGAGTTATGCGGGGAGAGATCGAGAATGTAGTACTTCATGATGCACGAAGGCACAATCAGCACCGGCTCGGGCAGCACTTTATCGGTGGTGGGGCTGTACTGGATAAGCTCGATCAGATGGTTGCGGAACACCACCTTGCCCGGCGTGACGGCGACATCCTTGCCTACAGCGAATTCCAGGGGTTCCAGTTCTTCGCTGGGGGTATCGGGGCTCGCTGTCAGCTCTTCTTTCAGGTCTTCCAAGAAGAAATGCATGCCGTTTTTGAGCGAATCACCGCGGGTTTCCCACGCTTTGCGCAAGGCTTCCGGGTTGGTCGGCAGCCAGTTGGAAGGCGACAGGGCATCCAGCGCCTGCCCGGCGAAGAAATTCACCATATTCTGATGATGACGCGACAGCCCGCCATCGTGCTGGGCGGCTTCGCGCCACCAGGAATCGTAGGCTTTGTAGCCTTCCTTGAAAACGTTATAAGGCCATTGATTCCAGCCCGAATCAGCGAAGCGCCCGTCTTTTTCAGAGGCTTCAGGCGCCTGTTTGCTGGCCACATTGTGCCAAGCCTGCAGTGACAGTTCCAGCGCGCGTTGCGCCAGCACGGATTGCCTGCCCGGAGAGATCGCCCAATGCTTGGCCCAGTCGTAGTACGCCAGGGACAAGGCAATGGGGGAAAGCCCTTTGAAAGACTTCGCCATGCGGGTTTGTATCAACTCGTCAAACGACTTCGCGGCCTGCCGCTGCTGTTCGCGGATGTCATCGTGTTCGAACAAAGTACTCATTTAAGGAGGGACTCTCGCGAA
>JAAZDZ010000476.1 GCA_012512545.1 Alcaligenaceae bacterium
GCCTGAACCGCGCACGATGACCGCCTGGCCGGGCTGCACCGCCCCCGCCTTGCGCAGTTCCTGGCGATCACTGACATTCTGGAGTACCACCCGGCTGTTGCGATGGCCCAGCGCCAGCCTGTAAAGCAGGGTCGCCGCCAGGCGCAAGGGGTCGAAGCCGCCTTCCCGCCGCGTAAAGACAAAGCCCAGCCCAGACACGGCCGCCACATAGGCTGGCGCGCCCGCCAGACGCGCGGCAATGCCCCCATACAGCACCGGCTTGATGGTGACTGCGTGAATCAAATCGGGCTTCAGCCGCCGGAACAAACGCCAGAAGGCCACCAGGCTGCTGAGCTCTTCCCAGGGCTTGCTGCCGCTGCGCGACATAGGCACCACATGATGGGTAAAGCCCTGTTCCTGGATCAACGGCACGGAAGGGCCATCCATGGTGGCCACATGAACCTCGTAGCCGGCATCCCGGGCAGCCTGGGCGATCGGCAGGCGGTGCGACAGGAAAAACGCGGGGTTGTTCACCAGAAAAAGCAGACGCGCGACAGGGGGAGCGGAGGATGTCTGCGTTGCGCCGGGAGCCAAGCCTGAGCCACGGCGGCGCTGGCTGCGCGCCGGATAATCCGCCGCCAATCGCGACCAGACGGCCTGATAGCGCTTGCGCATGACTTCGAGGCCGAAAGCCTGTTCCACCCGCTGCCGCCCCTGGCGGGAACGCGACTGGTATTCAGCGCTCCCCTCACTTGAGGCCAACAAAACAATCGCCGCATTGATGGCGCCAGCCAGCGCCCCGGCATTGCGCGACGGCACGACCCAGCCGCAGTCACCCACAATGCGCGCCGCATCGCCGACATCGGTCACCACGCAGGGCAGGCCGGTGGCCATGGCTTCGACCACCACATTGGGAAAGCCTTCAGCCCGGCTGGAGAGTACGTAGATATCCAGCGCAGCAAGAATACGCGGCACATCGTCGCGGCGCCCCAGCAGCACAACCTTGCTCTCGATGCCATATTGCCGCAGCAAGGCCATCAATCCGGCGTTGCCGGCCTCCATGCCCTGCCCCGCCAGCACACAGCGCAAGGCGGGCTGACGTTGCAGACTGAGCGCAAAGGCTTCCAGCAGATTGGCATGATCTTTGAGCGGGTTCCAGCGGGCCACGCTGCCTATCAGGGGAGTGGCCGCGTCCAGGCCCCATTCCTGTCTCAGCGCTACCCTGGCCTGCGCATCGGGATGCCAGGCCGCCATGTCATAACCGTTTGGAATCACCAGCATGCGGTCGGCATCGTAGCCCCATTGCCGGTGGCGGCGGGCGGCCTCATCAGCGCAGGCGATGATGACGCCCGGCACCCAGTGCGACAAGCGGGCGCACAGCCAGGCCACGGCGCGGGCGCTGCGGCTGCCGTGGCTCAGATCGGCGCCGGAATTGCGAATGCCCCAAGCCAGGGCGCGAACGCCTGCCGCGCGGGCTACCAGGCCGCCCAGCAGGTCGGCGTGATACATCCATGTCTGCGCGACATCCGGGGCCAATTGCCTGAGCAGACGATACAAACGCCACAAGGCTTGAGGCGCAGCCAGGGGGGAGTCCTTCATTCCCAGCGCATGCACCTCAATACCCGCCGCGCGCAAGCGGGCACCGAACACACCCTCGGTGCTCAAGGAAATCACGGTATGGGTGGCCTGCTGGCCCGGCGCTGTCACCAGGCGGTACAGCACGGTTTCGGCGCCGCCGTGCCCCAGGCCGGAAATAATATGAACAACATGCATGGTGGTTTTTTCGGCAGCCACTATACGTATATCCTTTATAGATCTATAGCACGTCTTTGAACAGGGCATCCCAATGCCCGACAACCTGTTCCAGCCCATAGCGTTCGCGCACGCTTTGTGAACCCGCCAGGCCCAGGCGCGCTCTTTCCCGGGGATTACTCATCAGACCAGCCAGAGCGGCTTCCAGAGCAGCTTCGTCATTCAGCGGCACCAGACGGGCATCCTGTCCGTCCCGGGTGATTTCGCCGGGGCCACTGGGGCAATCCACGCTGACGCAGGGCAAGCCCAATGCCATGGCTTCGATCAGGGCATTGGGAAACCCTTCGACCTCGGATGTCAGAACGAACAGATCGGAAGCCAGCAATTCCTGCCAGGGTGTGGCGGTGCGCCCCGGCAACAGAATACGTTCTTCCAGCCCCGCCTGGGCCACATGCGCCGCCAGTTCCTCACGCAGGGGGCCGTCTCCCCAGATGGCGAGATCCCAATCAGGGAATCGTCCGGCCAGCCGCCCGAATATCGTGATCAGCCCGGCGAAGCGCTTTGAGGGCACAAAACGCCCCATGGCGACAAGACGATGACGGCGCCCAGGAGCGGCTTCACCCCACGAACGGGGGGGCGGCAGATTGGGCGGCAAGGGGTTGGGCACCACGGACAAACGCCGCATGCCCGGCACTTGCTGCCGCATCGGCGCCTGGCTGGCAGCGGCCTGCACGGTCACCATGGCCGCGCGGGGGTAGAGCCAACGGCGCAACCGCCGCAGTGCAGGCGAGGCGCTGGCGCTGAGCGCCGGATTGGTGCGTTCGCACACCACCACTGGTGTCTTCAGCCCCCAGGTGGCCATCAGCGTCATGACATTCACATTGGTCAGGAACGACACGATAACGTCCGAACGGGTTTCCTTGACCAGACGGCGCAAGGCCCGCAACTTTGCCAGGGGCGCCAGCGGTGTGCGCCGCGCCCTGCCCAGCCGGTCGGCCAGCCATTCCAGCCGGACGCGCGGGTCAAGCTCATAGAACAGCTTGCCTTTGCCCGTATAGGTGGGCACCAGGGTCACCTGATGGCCCTGTTCCACCCACCCCTTGCTGAGTGTCGCCGCCACCCGCTCAGCGCCACCCGCGTGCATGGAACTGACAAGGAAAAGTATGTGCATGGCGGGCTGCTCCCTGTGACCAGGCAATCAACGAAAGCCGAACAACTGATTCCACAGCGTCATGACGCGCGCGGCGCAGAAGCGGTCACGCACATCAATGGCCCGCCGCGCCAAGGCTTCGCGCTCTTCCGGCCGACCCATGAGATGGGCCAGATGGGCCGCCAGCGCGTCGGCATCTTCCACTTGCCTGACCAGCACGCCGTCGATGTCGGGGCGAATGATTTCGCGCGGGCCTGTTTCGCAATCGAAAGCCACGACCGGCAAGCCGCTTGCCATGGCTTCGATCAGCGTGTTGGACAGCCCTTCCACCCGCGAACTGAGCACATAGAGATCCGATTCCTGATACCAGTCGGCCAGATTGCCCACCCGGCCCGGCATACTCACCCGGTTTTCCAGATGATAGTCTTCAATCTGCTGCTGCAAGGCATCACGTTCGGCACCTTCTCCAAGTATGACCAGATCCCAATTTGGAAAGTATTCTGTCAATTGGGAAAAAGCGCGCAGCAATACATCGAAACCCTTGAGCCGGTGCAGGCGCCCCACCGCCAGCAGGCGGAACCGGCCTGCACGCTCAGGCGGCGCCACCACAGGCTCGCTGACTTCCAAAGGCCAGCGTACCGAGTTGGGGATGACTGTAACGGTGGAGCCAGGCAC
>JAAZDZ010000477.1 GCA_012512545.1 Alcaligenaceae bacterium
CGCATGGTGTGTCTGTATCGCATGGTCGTGCTGTCAACGCCAGGGCTTATGCCTTTAATGCGCGGTCAAATGGGGTGTTATAAGGAAGCGGGCACAATTGCTGTGATGATATGCATACAAAAGAAGAAACGATTTCCACGCAATTCCGGCCGGTGCGTGTAGCGCGAGCGGCAGACGATATCGCAGCTCAGGTTCGTGAGGAAATTACGGCGGGGCGTTTGAAGCCAGGAGACAAGCTTTCGTCTGAAAGAGTGCTGGCTGAAGAGCTGGGGGTGTCGCGCAATACCTTGCGCGAAGCTGTGCGTTCGCTGGAACAAGCCGGTCTGGTCGAACTGAAAAAAGGGGCGCACGGCGGGATTTTCATCGCGCAGGACAACGGCAATTCGATCGTAACGGGCTTGATCGACCTGTATCGGCTCGGCAAGGTAACGCCACGGCAACTGACTGACGCGCGTCTGTGGCTTGAGCCGATCATCGTGCGTGAGGCGTGCCGCAACGCCACGGCGTCCGACATCGCCTTATTGAACGAAAATATCGAACAGGCCCTGGTTGCGGCCCAGGCCAATGATTTTAAGAAAAAAATCACCCTGCACCATGAGTTTCACCGCATTCTGGCGCGCATCGCCGGAAACCCCTTCATGCTGGTTTTTATGGATGGCCTGATTTCGGTGCTGGTGGAATTCATTGAGCGCATCGGGCCGGGAGACAACAGCTACTACGTGTTTCCATCGCGGCGTCGTTTCATGGAGCATTTCGAGAAAGGCGACGCCGATGCAGCGGTGCAGGAAATCATGAGCTTGCTGGAACGCTTCCAGGATGCTTATTTCCCCGCGGAACTGAACTCAGACGCAGCAGCAACGAAGGAATAGGCTGCCGCATCGGCAGCGTTGAATCAGGGCGTCAATTCAGCTTGCCTGATGCCTGCGCTTCCTTCTGGGCTTCGAGAATCAGGGCTTCCAGCTGCGGCGAGGTTTTGAGCGATAACACGGGTGTATCAGAGCCATCTTGTTCCAGATGCAGTTCGATGGTCTGGTCTTCGAAAGCGCTGGGGTTGGCCTGAATCTGTACATATTGCTTCAGCAGGCGATCCACGGCTTTCTGGGCTTCGTAAAGCTGAATCGCTACGGACGATTGGGCGTGCAGCTTGAATTGTTGTTCTATGGTTCTGGCCAGATCCCAACTGAAGAAGACAAGGGCGTTGCGACCGTGGCATTCGGGATGGAGGAATCCCCAGGATTCTTGAGGCGTGTTAGTCAAGGTGTCGTATCAAAAAAATAGCTGAAGATATTCGGAAAGTGTAGCAGGGTATCGGAACAGCGAAGAATTGGGCTATCCTTACGGTTCACGTGGGCCGATCTGCCTGCAAAGCAGTATGTCATGTCATGACTACGAGGAGCAAACATGGATCGCAGAAGCTTTCTTCTCGCCCCGCCCACTCTGGCGCTAGGCACACTGGTTCTCCCCACCACTTCTCTGGCCGCTCCCCTGGCCATTCACAGCAAAACCCAACTCCTACCACGTACCGGAAAAGGCCCACGCATCGTGATTTGCGGCGGCGGCTGGGGTGGCATGACAGCGGCGCGTTATTTGCGCGAGCTGATCCCCAATGCGGACGTCGTTCTATTGGAACGCAACCCGACGTTCTGGTCGGGCCCCATGAGCAATAAATGGTTAATCGACATTGTAGATACCGATTTTGTTCAGCACGATATGCTGGCGCCCGCCAACCGCTACGGCTACACGCTGATCAATACCACCGTGAATGCGGTGGAGCGCGATACCAAGACGGTGCGCACCACACATGGCGTCATTGATTACGACTACCTGATTCTTGCCGGTGGGATTCGTAACGCTTATGACGCTTGGTTTGGGAACGATCGTGCGGCGGCCGAATACACACGCATGCACTACCCGAATGCTTACGAGCCGAATGCAGAAATGTTCGCCGTTAAAAGCAAGTTGAAGAACTTTAAGGGTGGCACCATCGTCATGAATTTACCGCAACCACCCCATCGTTGCCCGCCGTCCCCGTATGAGCGGGCTTGCCTGATGGCCTGGCATATCAAGAAAAATAAAATCCCGGGGAAAATCATCATTCTCGACCCCAAGCCGAATATTGCCCCGATTGGTGAAGGGTACAGAGCGGCATTCACAGAGCTTTACCCGGACATCATTACTCACGTGCCTTTTGCGGTAATCAGCGAAGTTGACCCATACAACAAACGTGTCAAAACGGCTGCGGGTGATTTCGATTTCGACGATGCCATTCTCATGCCCCCGCACCAGGCATCGGACATGGTGTGGTACGCCGACCTGATTGGCAAAGATGCTGCCGGCAAGCCTACTGGGTGGGCCGATATTCACCCGCGCCTGTTCACCGCTAACAATGACGATGACGTCTATGTCATTGGTGACGCCATGGGGTTTATCTCCGACCAGTTTGGCCATTACCCCAAGAGCGCACACGTGGCGCATGCGGTGGCAAAAATCATGGCCCAGAACCTGGCCGAACGCGTGGCAGGCAAAGAAGTGGTGCCTGTGCTGCCCGACAACCTTTGCTACATGATGGTCAATGGCGACCCGCAGGAA
>JAAZDZ010000478.1 GCA_012512545.1 Alcaligenaceae bacterium
CGCCAGCGGCGAACGGGTACAGGCACTGATGGAACACTGGGAAGAAGCCCTGGTGTGGGTAAAGTTCCTTGACCCGGCCCACCCCAAGAAACTAATGCCGCGTATGCGGCACCTGCTGGCGCGCACTGCGCTCAGCAACGATGAAGTCGATATGCTGCGCGGCGTGTGCACGGCCATGATCAAAGCCGGGCGCAGCGCCTACGCAGACAACCCGCCGCGCTTTTAATCGACCCGCGCGCCCGAGGCTTCGACAACCGGGCCCCAGGTCTCGACTTCCGTCTTGATGAACTGGCCGAATTGTTCGGGCGTGGTATCGGCAGGCACGGCGCCCAGACCTTCCAGGCGTTCGCGCACTTCCGGCTTGGCCAGGCCATCGCGGATGGCCTTGTTGAGCGTGGCGACGACATCAGCGGGCAGACCCTTGGGGCCGATCACGCCAAACCAGGACGAGACGTCGAAATCGCTGAAGCCTTCTTCCTGCATGGTAGGCAGATCAGGCGCTGTCTTGGAGCGGTCGGCCGTGGTGACAGCCAGCGCGCGCAACTTGCCCGTTTCCACGTGCGGCCAGGCGGAAGGCATGTTGTCGAACATGTATTCAACCTGCCCGCCGATGAGATCGGTGACCGCGTTGGCGCTGCCCTTGTAGGGAATGTGAGCGACATCGACATCGGCGCGCAGCTTGAAGAGTTCGCCCGCCATGTGAATGGAGGTGCCGCTGCCCGAGGAAGCGAAGTTGAGCGTGCCCGGGTTGGCCTTGAGCAGTTCAACCAGTTCGTCAACCGAGTTGGCCTTGACGTCGGGGTGAACGACCAGCACGTTGGGAACCCGCACGGCCAGCGCCACCGGATCGAAATCGTCGATCAGATCGAACTTCAGATTCTTGTAAAGCGTGTGGTTGATTGCGCTCGTGACCGCCACCATGAGCAGCGTGTAGCCGTCGGGATCGGCGCGCGCCACCATTTCAGCCGCAATATTGCTGCCTGCGCCGGGGCGGTTTTCAACGACGACGGGTTCGCCCAGTGCATCGCCGATTTCCTTGCCAATGACACGGGCTACGACGTCGGTGGTGCCCCCGGCGGAAAAGCCCACAATCAGTCGGATGGGTTTCTCGGGATAAGCAGCGAAAGCGGCTGGCGCGACAGCCATTGAAGCAGCGGCCACCAAGCCTGCTGCCAGGCGGCGAACGCTCATTCCATTAAGTTTTTTCATGTTTCCAGCTCCTCGGTTTGGTTTTTCAGTGGTTGTTCGGAATAATTTCTGTAACGCAAAAGGCATATTGCGGATGAACAATGGCTGATCAATTCAGGCCGGGCTCTGCGCTTCGCGCAAGGTTTTCAGCGCCCTGCGATATAAATCGAGTTTGAGGTCAGTGAATTGTCCCGCCTTGCTCCAGGCTTGAATCGTAACAGCGATATAGGTTTCCTGATATGCGGTTACTACTACTTTTGGAACCGGCTGCTCAAGCACATCGGGGTGTTCACCCACCATTTTCTGCAGGGCGGTGATCGCCGCATCGAGACTATGGGCCATGGCCACCTGCACAGCGACGTCCACCCGGCGCGTGGCATTGCGGCTGAAATTGACAATGGTGTGGCCCCAGATCAGATTATTCGGCATGTGCAGAATGATGCCATCTGCCTGGCGCAAACGCGTCATGAAAAGGCTGATTTCCTCCACCGTGCCTTCTCCTCTGCCCACAACCGACACATATTCCCCTACACGCAAAGGGCGCAATGCCAGCAGCATGATGCCCGCTGCGATATTTTGCAACGTGCCCTGCAAGGCCAGGCCGATAGCCAGTCCCGCAGCGCCCAGCACGGCAATGAGGCTGGCCGTCTGTACCCCAAAACGCGCCAGGACGGCAATAATGACGAAAATGCGAAAAGCCCATACAGCAGATAGATGCAGCATGGGCACAATCGTCGGATCTATGCGCGAATAGCTAGTGGCCAGACGCCTGATGACGCGCCCCAGATACCCCGAAGCGCTCCAGCCAACGACCAGAATGACGATCGCGGCCACAAAATTCACAAGGAACACCTGGATCACGGGATGCGTGTCCCAGGCTTGATGCAGGAAATCCCACATAGGCGATGAACTCCCGTTCATTCAAGGCATGGTGATTGTGGAATCATACGCCTATCTGGGGAGCCTGCCCGACCACGAAAAACCCTGACTATGCCAGCGTTTCTCCGCCGCAATGCGGCGGCCCGTGCAGCGAGGCAGGCTTTTTATGAGCTATGGCGCACGGCCACTGATGACGCGAACCAGCACCACGATAATGGCAACCACCAGCAGGATATGAATGAGCCCGCCGATGGTGTAGGAAGACACCAGCCCCAACAACCACAAGACAACGAGAATAATGGCAATCGTATATAGCATTGTTGCTCCTTTCTTATAAACCCATGGACGTGTGCGGTACGCGCAAAACATGCGGCGTATTTCCCCGCACACGCCCAGAAGATCAATTATTTACTGGCCTCGTGGCCCACAATGCCGCCGATCGCAGCGCCACCCAGCGTACCGGCGGTGCTGCCACCAGTCAGGACAGCCC
>JAAZDZ010000479.1 GCA_012512545.1 Alcaligenaceae bacterium
GACATCAACCGCTTCGTCCAGCCCGTCTCCCAGGCGCAGACCGCGCACACGCTGCACGAACTTTTCAGTGAACTCATCGTAGACATCGCGATGAATGTAGAAACGCGTGGGGGCGATGCAGACCTGGCCCGCATTGCGAAACTTGCCTGCTGCCAGCATGGCAACCGCCTGGTCGATATCCGCATCTTCGCAGACGATGGCCGGTGCGTGGCCGCCGAGCTCCATGGTGGCGCGCTTGAGGTCTTTTGCTGCCTGCTGCGCCAGCAGTTTGCCCACAACAGTCGAGCCGGTGAATGAGAACTTGGCGACATCGTGATGCGACAGCAGATACGACGAGACTTCCGCCGGGACACCGAATACCGCATTGATGGCGCCCGCCGGGAGCCCGGCGTCGTGCAGCGCCCGTACCAGCTCAAGCCCGGTAGCGGGAGTTTCCTCGGCAAGCTTGATCACCAGCGTGCAGCCTGCGGCCAAAGCGCCCGCCATTTTGCGCGCAGGCGTAATGGCGGGGAAATTCCACGGCGTGAAAGCCACGCAGACGCCCACCGGCTGATGCATGACGGTAATGCGCTGCTGAGGCGTTCTTCCGGGAACAACACGGCCATAGGTGCGGCGGCCTTCCTCGGCGTACCAGTCGAATGTTTCCGCCGAGGCCAGTACTTCCAGGCGCGCTTCCTTTCTGGTTTTACCCTGTTCCAGCGTCATGATGCCGGCAATGGTGTCTGCGCGTTCGCGGATCAGGTCGGCCGCCCGCCTGAGGATGGCCCCGCGCTCCAGCGCCGACATGACGCTCCAGCTCTCGAAGGCCGCCTGCGCGCTGACAACCGCGGCTTCGAGATCGGCCTGCGTCGCATGTGGCAGGCTGCCGATTTTTTCTTCAGTCAGGGGGTTGATGACAGACTCAACCTTGCGTGTCTGAGCCTCCAGCCATTCCCCATTGATATAGAGCTGCAAAACAGGGTATTTCAACTCTTGCAATGTTTTCTTCAACATGACTCATCCTTGTTAAAAATCATGAACGGGGCCCGCCGCGAAGGTAGAACCGCACCGCTTCCCTTTTATAAGTTGGCCCAGGCGCACAGGCCAATCAGATTTGCCGAATAGACTCTTCAAATGTTCAAAACCCGTATTAACCCGCAAGCGCAGCGCTTGACGTCACAGCCCGCCTACCAAGAAAAAATGCTACGGGTAGAATGAACAGGCAGAGGATTCAGGCAGTCGCCTGGAGCAGCACATACAGGAGACTCGCCCGTGAACACCCCTTCAGAAAGTCGATGGTATTTCGGTTGGAATATTGTCGCTGCTTCTGCCGTTCTCACTCTGCTGACCGTCGGCCTGCGCATGAGCATCGGGCCGTTTTTTCTTCCGATTGCTGAAGACCTCGGCTTCAGCCGAAGCCTGCTGGCCAGTATTGTGGCGGTGGGGATGCTGTTCTATGGCGTGGGCATGCCTTTTGTGGGCCAGATGGTAAACAGCTGGGGAACGCGCAATGTGCTCCTGCTTGGCACGGTCATGATTATGGTCGCCATTATCTGGACAATCCAGGCAACCGGCCCCATCAGCTTCATGCTGTCCTTCGGCATCCTGCTGTCCCTGGGCCTGTCCTTTGTCAGCCCGGTGGCGTTCACGCCCATCATCGCCCGCTGGTTCACCCGCCAGCGCGGCGCCGCGCTGTTCTTTCTGTCCACCGGCTCCATGGCGGGCATTGCGCTGGCCACACCCGCTCTGGGCTTCTCGATTCCTCAATGGGGCTGGCGCGAAACCATGGTTGGCTATGGCGTGCTGATGACGCTCATCACCATTCCGCTTGCTCTCTGGATCATGCGTGAAAACGCCCCTGAAGGCACCGACACGCTGCCTGACACGACGCCCGCCGCAACCCCCGCGCGCACTGCTGTGCCCCCGCCAATGGCCTCTTTGTGCGTGAGCGATGCCGTACGCAGTCGTCCATTCTGGCAGGTAGTGCTGGGGCTGTTCGCCTGCGGGTACAGCATGAACCTGCTAGGCACTCATGGCGTGCCCATGCTGGTGGATCATGGCTACGATTCGCTGGTGGCGTCGTTCGGCATTGGCCTGATAGGCTTTGCCGCCATTTTCAGCACCATTGTGCTGGGCAGGTTGTCCGACCGGCTGCCACGCCGCAACCTCCTGGCCGCTATCTATTTCATTCGCGGCCTGGGGTTCTTCGGCCTTCTGCTCGTGGTGAGCCACCTGCAGCTTTACACTGTCGCTCTCATCGGCGGCATTGTCTGGGCAGGCAGCATTGCGCTGTCGTCAGCCATTCTGGCCGATGTCTACGGCATCCGCCTGGTAGGGGTACTCTATGGCTGGACTTACCTCGGCCACCAGATCGGCGGCATGATCAGTTCCTGGCTGGGCGGCTGGGCCTACGAGACCTTCGGCACACACTGGATAGCGTTCGGCAGCACAGGCGTGCTGCTGTTCGTTGCGGGCTGGGTATCGCTGCGCCTGCCCAAGCCAGGCGATTACACCGTGCAGCCGCGCGCAGCCTGACACCCGCCGCGCCACGTTATTGCATTAACAATTTATCGCATCACATATCAGTCGATGCTTTTCAGGGAGAAGCCTCACATGCACCCAACCGTTTCAGAGCTCTACAGCCAGCTGCGCCTGCCGGTCATCTGTTCACCCATGTTCATTGTGTCGGGGCCTGAACTTGTCATCGCCCAATGCGCCAATGGCGTGGTCGGCTCCATGCCTTCGCTGAATGCCCGGCCCCAGGAACAGTTATCGCCCTGGCTGACCCAGATCGAAACCGCGCTGGCCGACCTGCGCGCGCGCGAACCTGACCGCATCATCGCCCCCTATGCCATCAACCTCATTATTCATACCTCCAATGATCGCGTAGACAGCGACCTGGAAGTCTGCGCCCAGCACAAGGTGCCCATCATCATCACCAGCCTGAGCGCGCCCCACCGCGTGGTGGATGCCGCCCATAACTGGGGAGGCAAGGTGTTTCACGACATCACCACGGTGCGTCATGCTGAAAAAGCGCTGGAAGGCGGTGTGGACGGCCTGATTCTGGTCACTGCGGGAGCGGGCGGCCACGCCGGCACCACCAACCCCATGGCGCTGGTGGGCGAAATCCGCCGCTTCTACGATGGCCCGCTGATTCTTTCTGGCGCTATTTCGCGTGGCGACGATATCGCAGCCGCCCGGGCGATGGGCGCAGATTTCGCCTATATCGGCACCCGCTTCATCGCAAGCACGGAAGCCAACGCCGTCGAAGGTTACAAACAGACCATTGTCGATTCCGGCTCGAAAGACATTCTCTACACCCCCTTCTTCACCGGCATTCCCGGCAACTACCTCAAGCCCAGCATTGCCGCTGCGGGCCTGGATCCAGACAACCTGCCGACTGTAGACAAAAGCTCCGCCAACTTCGGTTCGTCCCGCAAGAAAGCCTGGAAAGATATCTGGGGCGCGGGCCAGGGGGTTGGCAATATTGAGTCCGTGCAGCCCGTGGCAGACATCGTCGCCCAGATGGAAAGCGAGTACCGCGCCAGCCTGCAGCGCATTGGCAGCGACCATTTCTCCCGCCAGGAGGCATTGCTGTAATGATCCGTTCCGAATACCACAACCACGGCCTGGTGCTGACCATAGACCGGGCTGAGCAACGCAATGCCCTGAATGTGGAAATGTATGGGCAATTGAAGGCCGGACTGCAGCAGGCGCAGGATAACCCCGACTGCCATTCCGTCATCATCCGCGGCAGCGGGGGCGTATTCACCGCTGGCAACGATCTCAAGGATTTCCAACAGCCCCGCGCGGGTGGCGACAGCGCCGGTCTATCCTTTCTGCGCACCCTGATCAACATTGACGTGCCGGTGATTGCCGCTGTGGAAGGCTATGCCATCGGCATTGGCGCCACATTGCTGCAACATTGCGATTTCGTCTATGCCGATGATTCCGCCTTCTTCAGCCTGCCTTTTGTCTCCATGGGACTTTGCCCTGAAGGCGGCTCCAGCCAGATACTGGAACGCATTGCGGGGCGACGCAAGTCAAGCGAATGGCTGCTGCTGGGAGACCGCTTCAGCGCCCGCGAAGCCGCTGAAGCGGGGCTGCTGACGGCCTTGTCAGAACCCGGCCAGGCCATGGCTGATGCCCGGGCCACCGCCGCCAAGCTGGCCGAAAAACCCATACAGGCGCTGCGCCTGACCAAACGCATGCTGCGCGAACCAGGCCGCGCCGAACTCATGGCTGTACTGGACAGCGAAAGAGAACTGTTCCGCGAACGCCTGAATTCTGAAGAAGCACAGCAGGTCTTCAGGAATTTCTTTGAGCGCTCAAAGAAATAAGGCAAGCGTGGTCAAACCGGCAGGCGGCCTTCCTTGAGCAGGGCCGCCACCAGCCGCACCCAATAGCGCACGCCCAGGGGCAGCAGGGCGTCGTTGAAATCGTACTTGGGGTTATGCAGCGAAGCACTCTGCTCGCCGTTGCCCATCCAGATATACACGCCCGGAATGGCCTGGCTCATGAAGGAAAAATCCTCCGACGCCATGCTGGCGGGCAGATCGCGTTGCACATTCTGCGCACCCAGCAGGTCTGTCAGCACCCCGGCGCAGATATCGGCATGTTCCGCATTATTGATGGTGGCCGGGTAGCGAGCCTGGTAATCCAGTTCGGCTTCCAGCCCATGCAAAGATGCCACTGCGGCAACGGTTTCGCGAAAACGCTGTTCAATGCGTTGCCGTTGCGGCATGTCGAAGCAGCGCAGCGTGCCACGCAGCTTCACTTCTTCAGGCATGACATTGAAAGTGTCGCCCGCATTGAAGCTGGTCACGCTCAAGACCGCCGGTTTGTGCGCTTCCTGTTCGCGGCTGATCAGGGCCGGTAGCTGCGTGACAAGCTGGCAGGCCGCCAGCAAAGTATCTTTGCCCAGATGAGGCATGGCCGCATGGCAGCCCTGACCGCGCAAGGTGAGCGAGAAAATATCGAATGCCGCCATGACCGGCCCGCCATGCACGGCCGCCACGCCAACCGGCAGGCCAGGCCAGTTGTGCATGCTGTAGACGGCCTGCACCGGAAAACGCTCGAACAGGCCGTCTTCCATCATGACGCGGGCGCCGCCCTCGTTTTCTTCAGCAGGCTGGAAGATGAAGACAACGGAACCACGGAAATCAGGATTAGCAGCCAGATGGCGGGCGGCTCCCAGCAGCATGGTGGTATGGCCATCGTGCCCACAGGCATGCATGCGCCCTTCATGGGCAGATACATAAGCCACATCGTTGAGTTCCGTGATGTGCAAGGCATCCATATCGGCGCGCAAGCCAATGGCCGGGCCTTCGCCCAAGGCACCGTGCAACACGCCCACTACACCTGTACCTGCCAGACCCTGGTGGACTTCCAGCCCCCAGCTTTTCAAGAGTCCGGCCACTCGATCCGAAGTACGGTGCTCCTCGAAAGCCGTTTCAGGATGGCGGTGGAAGTCGTGGCGCCATTCCTGCAGGTCTTGAAGTTCGTTGGCGCTGAGCTCAATCATTGTGCATCCTTAAAGATAACCAAAGGGCGCGGCCGGTTCTGCAGCGGTCTCGACCCAGACGCTTTTCACCTGAGTATATTCGCGCAATACATCCACGCCGCTGGAGCGGCCGTAGCCGCTGTGCCTGTAGCCGCCAAAGGGCGAAGCCACGTTGATGGTCTTGTAACCGTTGATCCAGAAAGTGCCCGCCTGCACTTGAGCCGCCACGCGGTGAGCGCGGCCCACGTCTTGCGTCCAGACCGCACCAGCCAGGCCAAAGCGGCTGTCGTTGGCAATGGCTATGGCATCTTCCTCGGTGTCGAAGGGAATCACCGCCACAACCGGGCCGAAAATTTCGTTCTGCGCCACACCCATGCTGTTCGACACGCCAGTCAGCACCGTAGGCGAAACAAAAAAACCTTGCTCTGCCGCTTCGGTGCTGCCCAGGGCCAGCGTCGCGCCTTCCGTCAGGGCAGCATCCACGCATTGACGCACATGGCTGAACTGACGCTCGTTGCAGATCGGGCCAATTTCAGTGGCCTCATCCAGCGGGTCGCCCACCTGCAGGCGGGCTGCCCCTGTGATGAGCTTTTCCACCAGTGCGTCATGCACGCTGCGCTGCAC
>JAAZDZ010000044.1 GCA_012512545.1 Alcaligenaceae bacterium
GCCACGGCGGTGGCGGTGTAGATATCAGCGACCCGGAACGCGATGAAGAACAGGATAAGCGGGAAAAGGTCGAACAGGAATTTCTTCATTGTTCTTCAGGCTCGAAATTCAGTGAAAGCGAATTGATGCAATAGCGCAGGCCGGTAGGGGGCGGGCCATCGGGAAACACATGGCCAAGGTGGGAATCGCAGACGTTGCACAGAACTTCCGTGCGTACCATGCCGTGGCTGGTGTCGGTTTCTTCGCGGATGTTGTCGGGGTTCAGGGCTTCGAAATAGCTGGGCCAGCCGCAACCGGCGTCGAATTTTGTGTCGGATGCGAATAAAGCCGTGCCGCACCCCACGCAGCGGTAGATGCCGTGTGTGAAAGTGTCCCAGTAGCGGCCGCTGAACGCGCGTTCCGTGCCCTTGCGCCGCGTGACGTAATATTCTTCGGGTGACAGCAGAGCCTGCCACTCTTCTTCAGACCGTGTGAGCTTCTTCACGTTGAAGGTGTCTCCGTATCAGGAAGGAAAGAGGTACATGTTAACCGACTTCCATCTCTTTCAATGGTTCCCTGAAGTTAAACTTGGAGTCAAATCTGACAACCAGCTTGCCTGAATTCAGCAAATTGCTTTTGATCTGATCTGTTCAGGGTTCAAGGCTTCACTGGAAAACACCTATGCATGCGGCTTTGGCTCTTGTGCTAAGCTGCCGCGTTGCGGGTAATCTTTTGTATAACATCTTTTCCATATAGACAATAACCAATGAAACGCAAGCAGTTCAACCGACTTTCGATATTGGCTGGCGCACTGGCGCTGACACTGCCGCTGGCGGCCTTCGCGCAGGTCAAGGTCGGCGTTACGCTTTCCAGCACGGGCCCTGCGGCTTCGCTGGGCATTCCCGAACGCAATACGGTCTCGCTGCTTCCCACTGAAATCGCGGGGCAGAAGGTCGAATACATCGTTCTGGACGACGCCACCGACCCCACCATCGCTGTGCGCAACATGCGCAAGCTTGTCACCGACGATAACGTCGATGTGGTCATCGGCACGACAGCCAGCCCGGGCTCCATCGCCATGGTCGATGTCGCCGCCGAAACCCAGACGCCCATGATCAGCGTGGCGGCCAATGCCCGCATTGTCGAGCCCGTCGAAGGCCCGCGCACCTGGGCGTTCAAAACGCCGCAGAACGATCGTCTCATGGCCGATGCGCTGGCCCGGAGCATGGTCAGGCATGGCGTCAAAACATTGGGCTTCATTGGCTATAACGACGCCTACGGCGAAGGCTGGCTCGAAGAAATGACAGCCGCCGCCGAAGGCCAGGGCATCAAGGTGGTGGCAGTAGAACGCTACGCCCGCCCCGATACCAGCGTCACGGGCCAGGTACTGAAGCTCATGTCCGCCAAGCCTGATGGCATTCTGGTGGCCGGTTCGGGCACGCCCGTGGCCCTGCCGCAAAGCGAACTCAAGAACCGCGGCTACAAGGGCATCATGTACCAGACGCACGGTGCAGCCAATAACGATGTCCTGCGTGTCTGTGGCAAGGATTGCAACGATATGTACCTGCCTGCCGGCCCCCTGCTGGTGGCCGAGCAGTTGCCAGACGACAACCCCGTCAAGCAGACTGCCCTCGATTACAAGAACAAATACGAAGCCAAATACGGCCCGGGCAGCATCAGCACCTTTGGCGGGCACCTGTGGGATGCCGGAATGGTGATCGAAGCCGCAATTCCCGCAGCGCTCGAAACCGGCGCCAAGCCGGGCACGGTTGAGTTCCGCCAGGCGTTGCGCGACGCCATCGAGCAAACTCAAGATCTCGCCGCTTCTCAAGGTGTGTTCAATATGTCGGCCGACGACCACGCCGGTCTCGACGAACGCGCCCGCGTCATGGTGAAGGTCGTGGATGGCAAATGGACATACCAGCCTGATCTGCAATAATCGCCTGATACCGGCCCGCCATTGCGCGCGGGCCGGTTTTCTTCCCAGTATTCCCATGGCGGACGGCCTCTGTTTTCAGACAGACGCCGTCCGTCTGATTTCAATGCCAAGCGGGGCGCGTGCCGCCGCCCGCTCTCCAGGTGTCATCCGCAATGGATACAACAATCATTCTTATCCTTCTACAGGATGGCGTGATGAACGGGGCCATCTACGCGCTGCTCGGGCTGGCGCTGGTGCTGGTCTTTCTCGTTACACGCATTATTTTTATTCCCCAAGGTGAGTTCGTTGCCTTTGGCGCACTGACCCTGGCGTTTATGGTTGATGGCCAGACGCCGGGCACTGTGGCCATGTTGCTCATTCTTGGCGCCCTGGTGTTTCTGAGTGAGCTGATTGCCGCCGGGCGTACCCGACAATGGCAGGGGCTAGGCCGCACCGCCGTTTGGACGCTTGGGTTGCCGCTGGCCTTGTATGCGCTGGCGCCCTACGTGGTGGCCAAGGACACACCTTTATGGCTGAACGTATTGTTCTCCCTGGCACTGGTTGTGCCCATGGGACCCATGTTGTACCGCCTGGTTTATCAGCCGGTGGCGGAAGCCAGTGTGCTGGTTCTGCTCATTATTTCAGTGGCGCTGCACTTTGCCATGACAGGCCTGGCCCTGGCGTTTTTCGGCGCTGAGGGCTGGCGCACACCGCCTTTTGTTGAAGGGCAGGTGGATATGGGGCCGGTGAGCTGGTCGGCACAGACCTTTTTTGTGCTGGGCACGTGTGTAGTGCTGATTACGGCTTTGTGGCTGTTTTTTGGCCGCACCCTGCATGGCAAGGCGTTGCGCGCCACTGCCGTCAACCGGCGTGGCGCCCGCTTAATGGGCATTAGCACAAATATGTCGGGCAGCCTGACATTCACGCTGGCCGCAGCGATTGGCGCGCTGTCTGGCATGCTGATCGCGCCGGTGACCACCATTTATTACGACACTGGCTTTTTGATCGGCTTGAAAGGCTTTGTAGCGGGCATTTTCGGCGGGCTGCTCAGCTATCCCATTGCCGCCATAGGCGCGATGGGGGTAGGCGTGCTGGAATCGTTCTCGTCATTCTGGGCCAGCGCCTGGAAGGAAGTCATTGTGTTCACACTGATCATTCCGGTATTGCTGTGGCGTTCCTTTGGTTCCAAACATATTGATGACGAGGCCTGAGCCATGAACCGCAGATTGTTATTCATTGTCGTTGCGGCGATAGCCCTGCTACCTATATTGCCGGTGACGCCGGCGTTCTGGATCACTCATCTGAATTATGTCGGTCTGGCCAGCCTGGTGGTATTGGGCCTGGTGCTCATGACAGGGGTGAGCGGCTTGACATCTTTTGGCCAAGCGGCGTTTGTGGGCATGGGAGCCTACACCACCGCGTGGCTGACAACGGCCCTGA
>JAAZDZ010000480.1 GCA_012512545.1 Alcaligenaceae bacterium
CCTCTCTTCATCTCTTACAGAAAGTTCGAATCATGGATGCCAATCTGCGCAAGGCCGCACTCTTCTATCACAAGCAGGGTCGTCCCGGAAAAATTGCAATCACGCCGACCAAACAGCTGTCGAACCAGCGCGATCTGGCGCTGGCTTATTCACCCGGCGTGGCGGCGGCCTGCGAAGAGATCGTCGATGATCCGCAGAACGCCTTTCAGTACACGGCGCGTGGGAATCTGGTTGGCGTCATCACCAATGGTTCCGCAGTTCTGGGGCTGGGCAATATTGGCGCCCTGGCTTCCAAGCCGGTCATGGAAGGCAAGGCGGTTCTGTTCAAGAAATTCTCGGGCATTGATGTTTTCGATATCGAGATCAACGAACAGGACCCAGACAAGCTGGTGGACATCATCGCCGGGCTGGAGCCCACCTTCGGCGGTATCAACCTTGAAGACATCAAGGCGCCGGAATGCTTCTATGTCGAGCGCAAGCTGCGCGAACGCATGCATATTCCGGTCTTCCACGACGATCAGCATGGCACGGCCATCTGCGTAACGGCCGCCTTCATCAACGGCCTGGAAGTGGTCGGCAAGGATATCGACAAGGTGAAAGTGGTGGTGTCCGGCGCGGGGGCTGCGGCCCTGGCTTGTCTGGACCTCATGGTCGATATGGGGCTGCCGCTGGAAAATGTCTGGGTGTCCGACATTGAAGGCGTGGTCTACAAAGGCCGTAAAGAGCTCATGGACGAAACCAAGGAGCGCTTTGCCCAGGATACCGACGCCCGCGTGCTGGCCGATATTATTGGCGACGCCGATGTGTTCCTGGGGCTGTCGGCGGGCGGTGTGCTGAAGCCGGAAATGGTGCAGCGCATGGCGCCGCGCCCCCTGATTCTCGCGCTGGCCAATCCCATGCCGGAAATCCTGCCCGAAGACGCGCATGCCGTGCGCGACGACGTCGTCATGGCTACCGGTCGCTCCGACTACCCCAACCAGGTCAACAACGTCCTGTGCTTCCCCTATATTTTCCGTGGTGCGCTGGATGTCGGCGCCACCACCATCACGCGCGGCATGGAAAAAGCCACGGTGCAGGCAATCTGCGCAGTGGCCAAGGAAGAGCAGAGCGATGTGGTGGCGGCGGCCTACGGCACTTACGAGGTGTCGTTCGGGCCTGAATACTTCATTCCCAAGCCGTTCGACCCGCGCCTGATCGCGCGCATCGGGCTGGCGGTGGCCAAGGCGGCCATGGAAGAAGGCGTCGCCACCCGGCCAATCGCCGATCTTGAAAGCTATGAAGCCCAGCTTGAACAGTTCATGTACCGGTCCGGCGCCTTCATGAAGCCGCTGTTCCCGGTCGTCAAGCAAATGGTGCGCGATGGCCTCAAGAGCCGCATTGTGTTTGCGGAAGGCGAAGATGAGCGTGTCTTGCGGGCCGTACAGATTGTGGTGGACGAAGGGCTGGCCCGCCCCATTCTGGTCGGGCGGCCTTCCGTGATTGCCGATCGTATCCAGAAGTTTGGCCTGCGCCTGCAGCTTGATCGCGATTACGAGGTCACCAATCCCGATTACGACGAGCGCTTCAACCGCTACTGGATGACCTACTGGGAACTCATGTGCCGCAATGGCATCAGCAAGGAAATGGCGCGCGTCGAAATGCGCCGTCGCCTGACATTGATCGGCGCCATGATGGTGCATCTGGGCGACGCCGACGGCATGGTCTGCGGCACGGTGGGTTCCTACGACAACCATCTGCGCTTCATTGATGAAGTCATTGGCAAGAAACCGGGCGTGCGTACCTATGCCGCCATGAACATCCTGCTGCTGGCCGATCACACGCTGGCCCTGGCCGACACGCATGTGAATGACAGCCCCGACGCCGAACAGGTGGCGGAGATCACCATCATGGCCGCCCGCAAAATGCGGCGTCTCAACCTTGAGCCCAAGGCGGCCTTGCTGTCGCGCTCCAACTTTGGCACGGGCAGCTCGTCCTCCGGCGAAAAAATGAAGCAGGCGTTGACCCTGGTGCGGGAAATCGACGCCGAGCTTGAAATCGACGGCGAAATGCATGGCGATTGCGCGCTCGACGAAGAAC
>JAAZDZ010000481.1 GCA_012512545.1 Alcaligenaceae bacterium
GCGCAGTACGAGCAAGACCCCGCCATTCGCAAGCGCACTTTGCCTGCCGTGGAACTGTTCTCCCTGATGATGCAGGAACGTGCCGGCACGGGCCGCATTTACATTCAGAACGTTGACCACTGCAATACGCACAGCCCCTTCGACCCCAAGCAAGCACCCGTGCGCCAGTCGAACCTGTGCATGGAAATCGCCCTGCCGACCAAGGCATTGAACGACCTCAACGACCCGGAAGGCGAAATCGCCCTGTGCACGCTGTCGGCCATCAACCTAGGCGAGCTGGAATCGCTCGATGAACTCGAAGGCCTGACCGACCTCATCGTGCGCGCACTGGAAGCCCGGCTCGATTACCAGGACTACCCCGTAAAGGCCGCTCTGAACGCAACAGAAAAGCGCCGCTCCCTGGGCGTCGGCGTTATTAACTACGCCTACTACCTGGCCAAAAATGGTGTGCGTTATTCCGATGACTCTGCGCTGGGCCTGACCCACCGCACATTCGAGGCCATGCAGTACTACCTGCTCAAGGCGTCGGTACAACTGTCGCAGGAATACGGGCCTTGCAAAGCGTTCAACGAAACCACCTACGCGGCCGGCATCCTGCCTATCGACACCTATAAGAAAGACCTGGACACCCTCTGCAATGAGCCTCTGCAATTGGATTGGGAAACGCTGCGCGCCGATATCCAGAAGCATGGCCTGCGTAACTCCACCCTCACGGCCCTGATGCCTTCCGAAACCTCCAGCCAGATCGCCAATGCCACCAACGGTATTGAGCCACCGCGTGGCCTGGTTTCGGTCAAGCAATCCAAAGACGGCATTCTGCGCCAAGTCGTGCCCGAGTTTGAACGCCTGAAAGGCCAGTACGAGCTGCTATGGCAAATGCCCAGTAACGATGGCTACCTGAAACTGGTGTCCGTCATGCAGAAGTTCGTTGACCAATCCATTTCGGCTAACACCAACTACGACCCGCAGCGTTTTGAAGGCGGCCGTGTGCCCATGAAGCAGTTGCTGCGCGACCTGCTGCTGGCCTACAAGTATGGCGTAAAAACGCTGTATTACCACAACACCCGCGATGGCGCCGACGACCCCAATGCCATGCTTGAGGACGACGACTGCGCAAGCGGTGCATGCAAGATCTAAGGGGTTCACAATGAGCTACAGCATTTTTCCGAAAACCGACAACGATCAGCTGAAGGAACCCATGTTCTTTGGTCAGCCGGTCAATGTGGCCCGCTACGATCAGCAGAAATACCCCATTTTTGAAAAACTGATCGAAAAACAACTTTCATTCTTCTGGCGCCCGGAGGAAGTCGATATTTCGCAGGACCGTATCGATTACCAGAACCTGCCCGACCACGAAAAGCATATTTTCATCAGCAACCTGAAATACCAGACACTGCTGGATTCCATTCAGGGCCGCAGCCCCAATGTGGCCTTTCTGCCGCTGGTGTCGCTGCCCGAACTGGAAACCTGGATTGAGACCTGGGCGTTTTCCGAAACCATCCATTCGCGTTCGTACACCCATATTCTGCGCAACATCGTCAATGACCCTTCAGCCATTTTCGATGACATCGTGCGCAACGAGAACATCAAGGCGCGCGCGGCGGATATCTCGTCCTACTACGACGACCTCATCCGCGACACCATGCTGTACTCGCAATTGGGCGCAGGCGAACACGTCATCAACGGCGAAATCTGCAAGGTCAGCCAGTACGAGCTCAAGAAAAAGCTCTATCTGTGCCTGATGAGCGTGAACATTCTTGAAGCCATCCGTTTCTATGTCAGCTTTGCCTGCTCCTTTGCTTTTGCGGAGCGCAAGCTGATGGAAGGCAACGCCAAAATCATCCGCCTGATCGCCCGCGACGAAGCCCTCCACCTGACCAGCACCCAGCACATGATCAACATCATGCGCTCCGGCCAGGACGACCCCGAGTTCGCCAGCATTGCGCAGGAGCTCAATCAGGATTGCCATGACATGTTCAAACTGGCGGCCGAACAGGAAAAACAATGGGCGGAATACCTGTTTCGCGATGGCTCCATGATTGGCCTGAACAAGGACATCCTCGGCCAATACGTGGAATACATCACCAATATCCGCATGGCGGCTGTGGGTCTCAAGCCGGCATTCGAAGGCGCCAAGCACAATCCGATTCCATGGATCAACACCTGGCTGGCGTCCGACACCGTGCAGGTGGCGCCTCAGGAAGTGGAACTCAGTTCGTATCTCGTGGGGCAAATCGACTCGGAGGTGTCCGCAGACGATCTGAGCGGGTTTGAACTGTGACCACGGTCACGACAACAGACCTGAGCTTCAGCCTGCTGCAGGGCGAATCCCTGCTCGACGGCCTGGAACGTACCGGGCATGAAGTCGAATACCAATGCCGCAGTGGCTACTGCGGCGCGTGCCGGCTCACCCTGCTGGACGGCTCGGTCAGTTATGCCGAGCCGCCCCTGGCCTTTATTGGCCAGTCAGAAATCCTGCCGTGCTGCTGCACGGTCACCGGCCCCATACGTATAGAATGCCGCACAGCCTCCCAGGCGGAACTGCCGCTGGAAACCGAGCAGCAGGTATTCGATTTCTAGTGAACAACACAGAACGCTGCTGTCCTGTTTGATTCATTCAGCGCATTTGTATTTTTCAAACAGGGCACTCAGTGCTTCAGGATTCCGCGTTCTTTTGCCTTATGCGCTTGGCCGCATACATTTCGCCGTCCGCGTGAAGAATCAGCGCTCTGGCATCTGCGCCATTCACCGGAAATACTGCGGCCCCCATGCTGGCGGAAATCTGCAAAACAAACCCTTCGATCCGGTAGGGTTCGGACAGCACCTCGGCCAGCTTGATAATGACCTTCTGGCTATCCGTTTCTGTACTGATGGCGGACAGCACAATGGCGAACTCGTCGCCGCCAAAGCGGGCCACAGTATCTTCGGCGCGCATGCTGCTTTGCAGCCGCTGCGCTACATGCTGCAGCAGCATATCGCCAACAGCATGGCCATGCGTATCGTTGACTTCCTTGAAGCCATCCAGATCCATATACAGCACGGCGGCGAGCCTGCCATTGCGGCGCGCCGATGCCAGCACGTGGTCCAGCCGGTCGTAGAACATATTGCGGTTGGCCAGGCCGGTGAGCATATCGTGCATGGCGTCGTACGATAAACGCGCTTCCAGTTCTTTGCGCTTGGTAATGTCCTGCGTAATGATCACCAGATAAAGCGGGGAGCCATCCGCTTCCCTGACCACGCCCAACGCCTCATGTACCCAAAGCCGGGAGCCATCTTTACGGCGGTATGATTTTTCGATCTCGGACGAGGCGCCTGAGACATCCTCCGATACGCAACGCGCCAGAAAGCGCTGCGTCTTGTGGCGGCAGTCCGGGTCGCTCAATTCCACCAGCATGCGCCCGTTCAGCTCATCGGACTCAAAGCCCAGCATGTCGTGGAATTTCTGGTTCGCCTCCAGAATTTCGCCCTCGGGTGTAGCACGGGCAATGCCTGTGGCCGCCTGGTGAAAAGTAGCGCGATACAGCACTTCGCTGGCTTCCAGGGCAATGACAGTCTTGCGGCGTCGATCCAGCTGCACAATCAGCAGATACGCGAACACCAGGAGAATTGCACTGCCCGCGCCTGCGGCAGCCAGGTAATACGTGCGCCGCTGCAAGACCGGCGCCAGCGCATCGTCGTAGGCGGTTCCCACCGCCACCATCACAGTGTAGCCCGGCAACACGCGATAACTGACAATACGCGCTACGCCATCAAGCAATGCACCATCATCAATAAAACTGCCTGTCTGCGCTTCAGATTGCCGCATAAACCAGCCGAGCTGGCGCGCATCCTGCCCATAGCTGTTTTCCTGCCCGATTTTGCGAGCCCTCACGACCCCATCCAGCCCGGTAAGCTCAAGCATCCCCCGCCCGCCAAGGTCTGCCTGGTTATAGAAATCGGTGAAATTCGAAGGCCCCACCGATAAGATGACCACCCCTGCAAAACTGCCATCGGGCCGCGACATGCGCAACGACATGGGTACCCGGGCTTCGCCGGAAATACGGCCGATCACAGGCGGGTTGATGAACAGCTCATCGCTTTGGCTATCGCGCTGAGCCTTGAAGAAATCACGATCGGAATAATTGGCCCGGGCGCTGGTGTAGCTGCTGTCCACCACATTACCCTCTGCATTGATCACGCTGATGATGGTGAACATGTCTTCACGGATCACCCGCTGCTCTGCCCATTGAGCCAGGCCAATGTTGTCGCCTGTGCGCAAGTACTGCTCGCGCACCAGAGCTGCGACCTGCTCAGCGGCCATCAGCGTGCGGCTCGTCTGCTGTTCAAAAGCGATGGCAAGATTGGAGTTTGAATGCATGGTGGCGGCCACTGCCTGCTCACGCTCAAAATCCATGCGTTGAAAGGTGCTCAGCCAGATGACCAGAAGCACTACAGCACATATCAGTACAACGGCCTCCGAGGGCCGTTTGCCAATGCGTTGCAGGCTGGACGCCATGAAACATTTCTCCAGACTTTTTGAAAGACATCTTTTCCTGTTGAAAGAACTCTACCGCAACAAAGTCTCTACGAAACAAATATTGCTTGTATAAAACAAAAAATGTTGCATCAAAGTAGTTACAAATTTATCTGAAGAATAAAAGTCCAAGCCTGCATTCATTTAGAACATAAACCAGCCAGCCAATCTCGGGCTCCCTCGGCCACCCACGCGCCTTGCGCCAGGCAGGCGGTCAGCAAATACCCCCCTGTCGGCGCTTCCCAATCAAGCATTTCTCCCGCCACAAATACGCCCGGAACGGAAGTCAGCATTAACCGCTCATCCAGCGCTTCGAAGCGCACCCCACCCGCTGTGCTAATGGCCTCAGCCATCGGGCGGGCGGCTTTTACCACCACGGGCAGCGCTTTGATGGCCTCCGCCAACTGACTCGTATCGGTATAGGCTTCCTTGCCCAAAGTTTCGCGCAACAAGGCGGCCTTCACCCCTTTAATGCCGACACGACTTTGTAAATGGCTGGAAATGGATCGCGCTCCACGAGGATGTGTGAGCTCTTTCATCACCCTTTCCGCACTGCGC
>JAAZDZ010000006.1 GCA_012512545.1 Alcaligenaceae bacterium
CTTAGCGCCGATTGACGCAGTTCGGCGCAATAAAAACCACTTGAAAATCAAGGGATTGGAGCAACTACTAAAGGAAGTGCTTGAGATTGGAGCCCCGAAGGGGGCGCCAGGAGGGAAAGTGGGGCGGATCTGTAGGCCGGATTCTGTACGCCGGATAGCCGACGGGCAATCATTCATCTGGGCGCGCCATTGCTGACACGCTCTTGCCATCTACCCGCATGCTCGGGCGGGCCGCCCTGAGAGCTCTTGCGAGCCCGACGCATGCCTATTTGATGTTGCTCCGGGTAGAGGTTGCCGCGTTTCACCCTGCAGCGCCATGATGGCAAGCCACCATGCAGCACGGAGATGGCCGTGCCGGTGCCCGAAGGCCCTCGCCGCAGACTCGTCTCTGTGGCCCTGTTCCTCGGCTTGGCGACGCTTGCGCGCCGCGACGCCGGGCGGCTGTTAGCCGCTACCCTGCCCTGCGGAGTCCGGACCTTCCTCGATGCCTGCGCACCGCGATTGCCCGACCCGCCCCACTTCGGTATTGTAACCTGCGACAATAGAACAACCCTCGGGCAACCCGCTTTCATCTATATTTTCATAATGGCCGTATCCCTCATCACCCTGACCAACGCGCAACTCGCTTTCGGACACCACGCTCTGCTGGCCGGTACCGACCTCACCATTCAGCAAGGCGACCGCATCGGCCTCATCGGCCGCAATGGCGCGGGCAAATCTTCGCTCCTCAAGGTTCTGGACGGCCGCATTGAGCCGGATGACGGCGAAGTGATGCGGATAAGCGGCCTGACCGTCGCTACCGTTGAACAGGAACCCGAACTCGACGACAACGTCACGGTGCTGGAATGGCTGTGCGGCAACTACATCGAACGCGAAGACTGGCAGCGGCCCGCCATTGCCGGTTCCCTGATCGATCAGCTCGGCCTGCAGCCCGACGCCCCCATCGCCGGCCTGTCGGGCGGCACCCGCAAACGTGTAGCCCTGGCCCGCGCTCTGGCCGACAGCCCCGACCTTCTGCTGCTGGACGAGCCCACCAACCACCTGGATTTCGACGGCATTCTGTGGCTGCAGAACATGCTGGTTGAATCCCGCTGCGCGCTGGTCGTCATCACTCACGACCGGCGCTTCCTTGACGAAGTCGCGACCCGCATTGTCGAACTTGACCGCGGTCGGCTCTACAGCTTCCCCGGCAACTTCTCGCAATGGCAGGAACGCAAGGCGGAAATGCTGGAAGCCGAGCAACAGCAGGACGCCCGTTTCGACAAGTTCCTGGCACAGGAAGAAGTCTGGATACGCAAGGGCGTGGAAGCCCGCCGCACGCGCAATGAAGGGCGGGTGCGGCGCCTGGAACAACTGCGCCGCGACCGGGCCGAGCGACGCGAACGCGCCGGCAATGTGCGCATGGCGGTCGCGGAAGGCGCGCGCTCGGGCAAGCTGGTAGCTGAACTTGAAAACATCAGCCATCAATATGGTGAACGCGTCATTGTCCGCAATTTCTCCACCACCCTCATGCGCGGCGACCGCATCGGCCTCATCGGCCCCAATGGCGCGGGCAAGACCACCATGCTGCGCATCATTCTGGGCGAACTGAAGCCCGACAGCGGCTCGGTGCGCCATGGCACCAACCTGACTGTCGGTTATTTCGACCAGATGCGCGCCCGCCTGGATGAAAACGCCACGCTGGCCGAAACCATCAACCCGGGCAGCGAGTGGGTGGAGATCGGCAACCAGCGCAAGCACGTCATGAGCTATCTGGAAGATTTTCTGTTCGCGCCCGCGCGCTCCCAGTCGCCTGTATCCAGCCTGTCAGGGGGAGAGCGCGCCCGGCTAGCCCTGGCCCGCATGTTCGCGCGACCCACCAACGTACTGGTGCTCGACGAACCCACCAACGATCTGGACATCGAAACGCTTGAGCTTCTGGAAGAACTGCTGCAGGACTACAGCGGCACCGTGCTTCTGGTCAGCCACGACCGCACTTTTCTGGATAACGTCGTGACCCAGACCCTGGTCGCTGAAGGCGGCGGCGCATGGGGTGAATACGTGGGTGGCTATGACGACTGGCTGGCCCAACGCCAAGAACCGGCGCCTGCTGCCAAGGCCGCGCCCGTCGCCCCGGCTGACAAACCCAAGCCTGCTGCGCAACAGCGCCC
>JAAZDZ010000482.1 GCA_012512545.1 Alcaligenaceae bacterium
GGTAGAAGTCAACACCAGCGCAAGCCGCGAACAGATCGAAGCAGCGCTGACCGAGGCGGGTTTCCCACCCAAGGCGGCCTAAGCTACCCATCAGGCGCCTCACCTAAAAATTGCCAATGCCGCTCATCGGTTTGAATGAGCGGCATTTTTTATTGCTTGGTGGCTACAAAATAAGTAAACCACCTACCAACGCGACTCAGCCACCCGCACAATGGTGTGGCGCGGCCTCCCCGGTATTTGTCAACAATGATGTCCGTTTTTTCATGCAGCGCGACTCAATCTCTGAGCCTCGGGAGCTGCGTCATTTTGTGGGTTTAACCACACCTCCTGCACGGCATTCCAGTTGCGCGTTTCACGACCCTTCCAGCGTCCAGGCATTGAGCGTTTCGCCGCCTCATAGACGCTTTGACGGTGCGCCAGAATGGCGTCTTCCTGACCATAATGCCGCTGAGCCGGTGTCACGAACTGGATGCCGCTGTGACGGTGCTCAGTGTTGTACCAGGTCACGAAGCGCAACACCCAGGCGCGGGCCTGCTCAATCGTAGCGAAGGGTTTTTTCGGATACGCGGGGGTATATTTCAGCGTCCTGAACAGGGCTTCCGAGTAGGGATTGTCGTCGCTGACAGAGGGGCGGCTGAATGACGGCACGATGCCCAACCGCTGCAAGGTTGCCAGCATGGTGGCACCTTTCATGGGCGAGCCGTTATCCGCATGTAGCACCAGTTCATCTTGTTGCACACGATGACGCAGGCACGTCTTGGTAATCAGGGCTGCGGCATGTTCAGCTCGTTCATCTTCATGGATCTCCCAGCCCACGATCATGCGACTGTAAACATCCATTATCATGTACAGACGATAAAATTGTCCGCGTACGGCGCTGGGCAAGAACGTGATGTCCCAGCTCCAGATCTTCAGCGGCGCTCGCGCCACCCAGGCTTGCGGCTTGGGCACCGGGCGTGGCGGCTGGGCGTGACCTCGACGGCTCGCCTGACCATACTCACGCAGCACACGATAAAACGTCGATTCACTGCCCAGGTAAACCCCGTTATCAGCCAAACGCGGAACAATCTGCGACGGCGGCAAGCTCTGGTATTCTGAACTGTTGCAGACGGCAAGAATATCTTGTTTTTCATTGGCAGTCAGGGCGTATTGGCACGGCTGTCTTTGTGCGCCTTTTCGACCGTCCTCCAAGCTTTCGGCACTGCGCCAGCGCCGCAGCGTACGGCACGTTAAACCCAGCACCTCACATGCCTTTGACTGGCGTGCGCCACATTCAACCGCTTCATCAATCAGTGTGATGGCCATCTGTTTCATCTCCAGAGGAATCAGTCTTCCTCGTCGGTGCCCCAGATGGCCTGGGCTTTTTTTGATAGCGTCAGCAGCGCCGCCGCTTCGGCCAGCGCTCTCTCCTTTCTACGTAATTCCTTTTCCAACTGCTTATATTTCTTGCGTTCATTGGCCAGCACCGCTTTAGTCACCGGGCCTGCTTCAGTGTCCGAGGACTCAAAGGCCGCCTTCCAGGCATCCAGTTGTTCAGGATACAGCCCATGCGTGCGGCAGTACTCCGAGCGCTCGGCTTCATTCATCAACGCCGTCTGGATCACCGCAGCCAGCTTGGCTTTGGCATCCCACTGACCGGCTATCGTGGGCTTCTTGGGCACAACATATCCTTGAGCACGAAAATGCTTCTTCCAGTTATACAGGCTCGCCTCCGAGACCCCTGTCTCGCGGCTGAGCGCCGCCACCGTCTGATTGTGCGGCGGCATCATTTTCCTGACAACCTGCTCTTTGAATTCTGCACTGTAACTGGCCACTTATTCACTCCGTCCGCTCCTTCAAATAGGTAAATCAACTGAGCGGACATCTATTGTGACTGAGGGGGCCGGAGCCGCCCATGAGCCGTTTCAAGAATGAAATCACCCACCTGCAGGCGCATATCCGCACCCTGCGGCTGGGCCTGAGTGTCGGCATTGTTGCTCATGTGGCGTCGGTCTGGTGTGCGAGGTGTGGTGTTCTGGTAAGTGACAACCCCCTACCCTCGCCGTGGTGGATAATATTCTCAGTGCTGAATCCGTATATTTACGCATCCAGAGATTATGGTGGATGGACTACAATTCACTCATGCAATCAGGCAGTTTTTCATGGAGGTTGTGATGCCGCAAACTGTGATCGCACCGCCGACCGTGCCTGTCGGTGTCATCAAGTCATTCGGGCCGTTCGGCCCAAAGTATGAAGTCGGTGAACCTATCGAACAATTGGAAGACGGTGATTGGCTGGTTGAAATCTTGCTCGTCGAATCGGGTGAAACAGCGGTGTATCGCCGCACACTCATTCTCGAAGACCCAGAGGCGCGCTGATGTACGCCGTGGCATTTGATCTGGTTGTCGCTGACACCCTGCAAAATCATCCCAGGGGCGTAGCGCAAGCCTATTCTGAGATCGGCGCTATTTTGGCTGATTATGGGTTTCGCCGGGCGCAGGGTTCGCTGTATGTAACAGATCAAGAAGATATGGCAAAACTGTTTTCGGCAATTCAAGAATTGAAAAGCCTTTCTTGGTTTCCGAAATCTGTACGCGATATTCGCGCTTTCCGTATTGAGCAGTGGTCGGACTTCACGTCCGTCGTGAAAAGCTAAAGTCAAGTTCGACCGGCCCGGCACCCCCTGGCCGGAAGCCGACATCACCATCGTTGACCTGGCGACCTTCGCCCGCGAAGGCTACAACGCCCAGCTTTCCATCGCCTATATCTCGCTGATAAACACGGTGAACAACATCGCGGAGCGCGACCAATTTCTGGGACGGCCCATCATCAACGTCACCGATGAGGGCCATATCATCACCAAGAACCCGCTGCTGGCCCCGTACATCGTCAAGATCACCAAAATGTGGCGCAAGCTGGGCGCATGGTTCTGGCTGGCCACCCAAAACCTGGACGACCTGCCCAAAGCCGCCGAACCCATGCTCAACATGATCGAATGGTGGATCTGCCTGTCCATGCCGCCCGACGAAGTGGAAAAAATCGCCCGGTTCCGCGAACTCTCGCCCGCGCAAAAAGCGCTCATGCTGTCGGCCCGCAAAGAAGCCGGGAAATTCACCGAAGGCGTCGTGCTGTCGAAAACCATGGAAGTCTTATTCCGCGCCGTCCCACCCAGCCTGTACCTGGCCCTGGCCATGACCGAACCCGAAGAAAAAGCCGAACGCTTCAGGTTGATGCAGGCCCACGGCATCAGCGAACTGGACGCTGCGCTGAAAGTGGCTGAGGAGATTGATCGTAAGCGCGGGATAGAACCGATGACGATGGATGCTTTTTTGGGGGGTACGGGAGCCCTGGAGGATTGCACCAGCACACGTTAGACACCTGCCGCACCGACGAGCCATTGCAGCCCGTCGCCCGAAGAATCGTGATTTTTTGGTGTCGTGCCGCCCATTAAGAACGGCATTGCACCGTTCAAAAATGCCTGCTGATGAAGTCAGCGACATACCCAGGTAGCCACGGTCATCAAGGCTACGAGCGCGGTTCTACGCGCTGACAAACACCCGTTCGCCCCGCATCCATACCGCGAACAACTGCCGACGTTCACCAGAACACACCCCGGCAGACGGATGCACCGCTTTATCTCACCCGGAGGGTTTCACCCTTCGGGGGATTCCTCCGTCTTTTACTTTCTGGAGGAAACCCCATGGCAGCCACCGCCCAACCCCGCGCCCGCAAACGCGCCACCAAAGTCGTCCCGCCTTCCGCAGCGAACTACGCCGACGAAGACACCATCATTTCCCAGGCCATCCATATTCTGGAGGAACGCATGTACTCACGCGGCCCCCAGCTATCCAGCCCCACGACCGTCCGCAACTACCTGCAAATGAAGCTCACGGACGAACCCAACGAAGTCTTCGCCGTCGTCTTCCTTGATGCTGCCTTTCAGGTCATCGTCTACGAACATATGTTCAACGGCACCGCCGTTTACCCCCGAGTTGTCGCCGCCAGATGCCTGGAGCTTCACGCTAGTGCCATTCTCGTCGCCCACAATCATCCCTCGGGCCGCACCGACCCCAGCCAAGCCGACCGGGTACTCACCAAGTCCCTGGAAAAAGCCTTGCAGTTGCTGGATATTCGTTTACTCGACCACTTCATCATCGGCAAAGGACAACCGTTTTCCTTTGCGGAGAATGGGTTGATGTGAGGTGGGATTTGTCGGAACCCCGTGAAGCGTGAGCTTCGCGGGGGAGTGATCGAGTGTTGCCATTAAGTTTTAAGAATAGCTTTCGCCCCTCGTGTAGAC
>JAAZDZ010000483.1 GCA_012512545.1 Alcaligenaceae bacterium
ATATTGCTGATGTCGGTCAACCCCGGTTTCGGCGGCCAGCAGTTCATCCCCACGACCCTGCAGAAACTACGCGAAGCCCGCCAGCGCATCAACGCCTGGGAACGCGCAGGAGGACAACCCATACGCCTGGAAGTCGATGGCGGGGTCAAGGTCGATAATATCGGCGCCATCTACGCCGCTGGCGCCGATACTTTTGTGGCGGGCTCGGCAGTGTTCGGCGCCCCTGACTACCGCGCTGTCATCGACGCCATGCGCGGCGAAGTGCTGAAAGCGGGCAAGCGTTCCGTCTGAACTGAGCCGTCATACGCTGCGACGGCAATGCGCCGCCGCTTCAATGCACGCCTTCCGGCACCGCCCTGCGCTCGACAAACAGGGCATTGCCGCCCAGTTTCTTGGCCTCGGCTTTGGCGGCCGTGGCCATTTCCGCAACCTGCGCGCTCGGCAGCCGCTGTCGGCCATCCATGCACACAATGCCCAACGAAATACTCAGCAACTGGTGAAAGACTTCCTGACCCTGACGATTCAGCGCCATATAGCCGCCTGCCTCCAGGTGATCGGGTTGATACAGAAACTGGCAAGCCTGAGCAAAACCATCGACAATGGCCTGGCTGCGCCGCTTCCAGTCATCGCTGCGAAAAATGATGATGAAATCATCGCCGCCAATATGCCCGAGAAAATCCAGCTCAGCGTCTATATGTTCGCTCAATAGCTGTGCGGTGAGCTGTATGGCTTCATCGCCATTGCGATAGCCGTAAAGGTCGTTGAACGGCTTGAAGTGATCGAGATCGGCATAACACACGGCAAAAGCCTCACCGTGCTCCAGCAGCATATCGAGATGTTCGTTGATCGGCACATTGCCGGGCAATTGGGTGAGCGGGTTGGCGTAACGCGCGGCATCCATCTGCATCTGCGTAATCTCGCGCAGCAGGTCAAAGCCGGTTCCCACGCCGATAAAGGTCTGATCCGCCGTAATGATGAAGCCTTCAAACAGATGGTGCGGGTTTTTCTCGGTGAACAGATGGGCGAGATCCTGCAGGCTGGTGTTGTGATCAACAATCAGCGGCTCATTCTCAATGAAATGCGCGCACGGCTTGGTGCCGTAGAGCTCACGTTGATAGGGCCTGGCCAGCCTGTCAAGCATGCGGGAACGATGAATCAGCCCGACTGGCACGCCATCGCACAAAACCGCCAGCACCTGTAATTCGGGCTGGTTCTGAAATATCGCATAGACCTCGTTGGTGGGCAGCGTATTCAGCACCGTCGGCACTTCCCGCAAAACCTTGCGTGCGGTGGCCATGGCGGGTCGGCCGGGGCGGCTTTTGCCTGCCTTGCGCCGTTCACCCAGCATGCCTCGCACACGTTCCTCGACTTCCCGCAATGGCCTGGCGGAAGGATGGCCCAGCAGATAGCCCTGACCACACCGCACGCCCAGACTGCGCACCGCTTCCAATTCAGCCTCTGTCTCGATGCCTTCAGCAATGACGGCGGCATTCGCCTGCAGGGCAATTTCAACCATGGCCTGAACAAACTGCCGCTTCACCGGGTCGCGATCAATGTCCTGCACAAAATATTTGTCGATCTTGACATATTCCGGCCGCAGCTCAGACCAGCGGCGCAGGCTGGAAAACCCTTCGCCGATATCGTCAAGCGCCAGTTGCAGCCCATGTTTGCGATAGCGTGCGATGGCATCGCGCAGACAGTCATAGGACGTGCTGCCCATGCCTTCGGTCAGCTCAATGACAATGCGCCCCTCCATGCCCGCATCCTGCCCTGGCACCGGAACCGTGCTTTCGCTATGCCTGCCAACCATCACGTCGGGGCTCATATTGAGGAACAACTTTCCTTCAAGCTCAAGCTGAATGAAATTTTCAACATGTGTGTAGTGGCAAAGCGTTTCGAGCTCGACCACCTGCCCATCGCGACGCGCCCTGTTGAACAGAGCGATGGGTGAATGCAAGGATGAATCCAGAGGACCGCGTATCAGTCCTTCATAGCCGATGATTCCGCCGCCATTGAGATCAACAACCGGCTGAAACAAGGGGCTGAGCCGGTTGTCCTGCAAGATGGAATTAAGCATGGCCTGCGTCCGTATTACCCACAATTTCCATAAAACATGGCATGTGGTAACCCTTTCAATTCAAATGCAGAATATAAACGTCGGAAGTGACAGTTCTATGAAGGCAGCGCCTGCAACTGCCTGGCCAGGCGCTGCATCAGCCCGGCGAAGCCCTGCCTGTTGACTGACTGACGCAGAGCAAGGCGACGGCATGGAGCTTTTGTGCGAACATCACGGCAAGAACAACCGCCCCCCTGTGACACACTTCATGCCTTACAGCGCCATTCTTATCGACCTCGACGGCACTCTGCTGGATACCATTCCTGATCTTGCGGCAGCGGCCAACGCCATGCTGGCTGAAATGGCGGCGCCCCAGTTGCCGGTCGGCGATATCACCACCTTTGTGGGTAAGGGCACGGCCCATCTGGTGTGGCGCTGCCTGAGCGACGCGCGGGTGGGACTGCCCGCTGACGATGCCGCCACAGCCGCGGCGCTGGATATTTTCAACCGCCACTACCACGAGGTGAATGGCCGCGAATCGCGCCTGTACCCGGGCGTGCTGGAAGGGCTGAAAGCCTTCCGCGCGCAAGGCGCGAAACTGGCGCTCGTCACCAATAAGCCCACCGAATTCACATTGCCGCTGCTCAAGCGCAGCGGCCTGGCGCCCTGGTTCGATGCAGTGGTGTGCGGCGACACCTGCGCGCGCAAAAAACCCGACCCGATGCCTTTGCTGCATGCCTGCGAACTGCTGGGCTGCGCTCCCGGCGAAGCCCTGGCCATTGGCGACTCCATCAACGACGCCCTGGCCGCGCGCGCGGCGGGCATAACCGTTGTGGCCGTGCCTTATGGCTACAACGAGGGCCGCGATATACACTCGCTGGACATTGATGGTATAGTTTTTGGAATCGAAGACGCATGCAAGTGGGCCTTCAAACCGGCACAGTAGCTACCCCAATCCGGCATACAGCCTGCGTTTTCCGGCAACAGACAATCAGTCAGATCACCATGAATATTTCCCGCAACCCGTACATCGTTCCAGGCGCCTATTGGCGCTGGTGGCGCATGTCTTCCGGGTCGCGGTAAATCCTTATCCCCACCGGCGCACCACGAAAGCATTCGTGGTTCTCCGGCCAGCAACACACACCACGCAGCCCGGTAACCAGGAAATGGCCGGGCTTTTTTTGTTTATCTGTCCCGGCCTCAAGATCAAAATGCAAGAGGCACCCATGACAGAAATCGAGTTCAACGCTCTAGCCGCCCAAGGCTACAACCGCATACCGCTGATCGCGGAGACCTATGCCGACCTTGACACCCCGCTGGCCATCTACCTGAAGCTGGCCCACAGCGGCCCAGAAGGCGGCCGCAACAGCTGCCTGCTGGAATCGGTAGTGGGCGGCGAACGCTTCGGGCGCTATTCCTTTATCGGCCTGCCCGCCAAAACCGTGCTCCGCTCGCGCGGCACCACCACCGAAGTCGTGCACAAGGGCAAAGTCATTGAAACCCACGAAGGCGACCCGCTGGCTTTCATTGAAGCCTACCAGCAACGTTTCAAGGTGGCACTGCGCCCCGGCATGCCCCGTTTCGCGGGCGGTTTCGCGGGTTATTTCGGCTACGACACCGTGCGCCACATGGAACCCCGCCTCGGCGCCGCTACCAAGCCGTTTCCTGCAGGCCAGGAAGGGGGCACGCCGGACATCATGCTGCTGCAGGTGGATGAACTGGTCATTGTCGATAATCTGGCCGGCCGCACCTATATTCTGGTCTACGCCGACCCGGCCGAGCCGGAAGCCTATTCCCTGGCGAAGCGGCGCCAGAAGCAATTGCGCGAAAAGCTGCGAACCCCCCTGACCATTCCCTACGCCTATGCCAGCATGCAGACGCAGGAGCGGCGCGACTTTGCCAAGGAAGACTACATCGCCGCCGTTCTGAAGGCCAAGGAATACATCACCGCCGGAGATGTCATGCAGGTACAGGTCGGCCAGGTCATCGCCAAGCCCTATCGCGATTCGCCTCTGTCGCTCTACCGCTCGCTGCGCTCCTTGAACCCATCGCCTTATCTGTACTACTGGAACTTCGAGGATTTCCATGTGGTGGGCTCATCGCCGGAAATCCTGGTGCGCCAGGAAATCGTCGAAAAAGAGCAGGAACGCAAAACCATGGTCACCATCCGGCCGCTTGCCGGCACCCGCAAGCGCGGCGCCACGCCGGAAGAAGACGCCCGTCTGGCGGAAGAGCTGACCGCCGACCCCAAGGAAAGGGCCGAACATGTGATGCTGATCGACCTGGCGCGCAACGATGTGGGCCGCGTCGCCAAAACCGGCAGCGTCGAAGTCACCGACACCATGAGCATTGAGCGTTATTCCCATGTCATGCATCTGGTATCCAACGTGGCGGGCGAGCTGCAGGACAACATGAGCAACATGGATGTACTGCGCGCCACCTTCCCGGCGGGCACCCTGACGGGCGCCCCGAAAGTGCGTGCCATGGAAATCATTGATGAGCTTGAGCCAGTGCGACGCGGCATCTATGGCGGCGCAGCGGGCTACATGAGCTATGGCGGCGAAATGGATGTGGCCATTGCGATCCGCACCGGTCTGATCAAGGACGGCATGCTGTATGTGCAGGCGGCGGCCGGCATTGTGGCCGACTCCGACCCCGAAAAGGAATGGCTGGAAACCGAGGCCAAGGCCCGCGCTGTGCTGCGGGCTGCGGAACAGGTGCAGAACGGTCTGGACGAGCCTATTTAAGCGGCCCAGCAGGCGGCCCCTGGAGGGCCGCCCCCCGCCTGGGCGATTCGCTGTCGCCCAGGCAGCCTGCCATGCCATCCGCGCCTAACCAGACCCTATGAGCCATGACCGACCTCCGTTTGAACTCCAACGACGAACAGCCTTCTTCACGCCTGGCCGATCTGCTGGCCGCCCTGCGCACGCAGCTGCCAGAGAACCGCATCCGCACGGGCAACGATATTCCGCCCCGCCATCATTCCGACTGGAACCGCGCTGATCCGCAATGCCCGGCCGCCTTGCTGCAACCGCGCAACACGGACGAAGTCAGCCTGATGATGCGCTTGTGCCACGCCCATGGCCAGAGCGTTGTGCCCCAGGGCGGCCTGACCGGCCTGGTCTCTGGCGCCGAGCCTCGTCGGCAAGACATTGCGCTATCGCTTGAGCACCTGAACAGCATAGAAGGCATCGACGGCGCAGGCTATATGACGGTGCAATCGGGCGTCACGCTGGAAGCCGCGCAAAATGCCGCTGAGCAGGAAGGCTATCTGTTCGCCCTGGATATCGGCGCGCGAGGCTCCTGCACCATAGGCGGCAATATCGCCACCAACGCGGGCGGCAACCGGGTCGTGCGCTATGGCATGGCGCGCCAGCTGGTAATCGGGTTGGAGGTCGTTTTGGCCGACGGTACGGTGCTGAACATGCTGGACAAGGTGGTGAAGAACAATACCGGCTATGACCTCAAACAGATGTTCATCGGTTCGGAAGGTACGCTGGGCATCATCACCCGCGCAGTGCTCAAGCTGCACCCCCAGCCCCGCAGCTACCAATGTGCCCTGCTGGGCTTGCCCGGCACCAGAAACGCCATCGAAACCCTCAAGCTGGCCCATGCAGCGCTGGGCGGTACTTTATCGGCCTATGAAGTCATGTTTCCGGACTTCTACGATTACATCCCCGGCATTGCCAACCTGCGCCAGCCCCTGGCCCCGGAACACGCCATCTACGTGCTGCTGGACGCTCAGGGCAGCGACGCCGGACTGGACGCCCGGCGGTTCCAGAGCTTTCTTGAAGAACTGTTCGAGCAGGGCCTGATTGCCGATGCTGCCGTGGCCAGCTCCATGCAGGATGCGCAGGCATTCTGGGCGCTGCGCGATGCGGTATCGGAACTTCCCCTGCATATTCCCAAGCGCTCGACCTTTGACGTCAGCTTCCCGCTGGATGTCATGGAGGCTGCCGTGCAGGAAATCCGCGAGCAAGTGAATCAGCGCTGGCCCGACGCCCTCATGCTGTGTTTTGGCCACCTGGGCGACAACAATCTGCACATCGTGGTCGATGTGCCGGGCACGCAGGGCCGCCATGCCGAAGACATTGAAAGCATTGTCTACGGCAGTGTGGGGCGCCATAACGGCGCGATCTCCGCCGAGCACGGCCTGGGCAGCAAGAAACGGCAGCACATCGGGGTGACGCGCTCAGCCGCCGAAATCGCCACCATGCACACCCTGAAACAGGCGCTGGACCCGCAAGGCATCCTCAACCCTGGCAAGGTGCTTTAGCGCGCCGGGCAACGCTGAACTGATGGCGGTTCGGGGGCGGACTGAAGCCCCCGTTACCTGGAGACCAGCAGCATGCTCAGCGCGGACAAAACCGAGCACAGCGCCATCACCAGAATCATGGGCCAGGCGGAAGTGCTCACCAGGGCGCCCACCACTGGCGCGACAATCGCCCCGCAGCCAATCTGCAAAGTGCCTGCCAGGCCCGACGCCGCCCCGGCAATTTCCGGCTTGACGCTGACCGCCCCGGCAATGCAGCTGGGCATCACCAGGCCATTGCCCATGCCCAGGAAGATGGCAGGCACAAACAGAAAGGCAGGCTGCATGTCATCCAGCGCATACAGGCTGGCCATCAGCAGCATGGCGCACATGGCCAGCAGCACGCCCAGGCGTATCATGCGCTGTGGCCCTATCTTGCTGACAAACCGGCCCGACAGAAAATTGCCGAAAATGTATCCCAGCGACACCAGGCCGAAATACATGCCGTACTCCACCGGCGTGCGTTCCATCAGATTGATGACAACATAGGCCGCTCCGCCCACAAAGCCAAAGAACGTACCGGATGCCAGCCCCGCCGTCAGCGAAAAACCCCAGAACACCGG
>JAAZDZ010000484.1 GCA_012512545.1 Alcaligenaceae bacterium
TGCCCGCACCGACCAGATGTGGTTCACCCAGGGCATACCCTTCAACACTCAGCTCACGCAGGCCACTCTGGCAGGCAGCAACGGCGACAATGTGCTGTGGCTCAACCTGGGGGGCGATGCCGCATCCAAGTCCTACTATCTGCTGCGTGCGGAACACCGCCACTATCGCGGCATAGGCGTGTGGTATGTCGCCCCGGTAGTCGATGTCGTTACCGCCGATGCCGACGCCTTCCGCAAGGCAGATCTGATCCGTGCCGCCGTCGGGGGTGCATTGAACGCCCTGGAAACCCACGCTCTGCCGCTGGCATCTTCAACCCAGCTGGTGTTCTGGGATGATTTCCAGAACGGCGTCGTAGGCAGGCAACGCGACAATCTGCTGTACGAAATCTACGCCAACCGACGCGTGGACCGTCGTAACCAACGGGCGGGTGACTGGGATTTCAACCTTAACCGTGCCAGCAACCATGTGTTCCAGCGCGATGAAAGGCTGGCTCAGCAAAAGCGCCGGGAAGAAGAACGCCTGGCCATGGAAAAGCGCCGTGCCCTGCAGAATGCAGCGTACGAGGCCGAACGCCAGTTGCGCACGTACGAATCACTGGTTTCCAACCACCAGGCAAACCCTGAACGCGCCTTCGACGCCCTGCAGAACGACGTAAGCTTCGATCTCTTTGGCCGCAGCGGTTACACATCAATGGTGAAAGGCAGGCCGGCCAATGTGCAGTTGGTGGTCCGTGTCGACGGCAAGGATGGCCAAGACGCTAAGGTAGGCTGGCCCTACGACCTGCGCCTGGTTGGCCAAGGCAATCTGGAAAAACAATGGTATCTGGTCAAGGGCACAAGCTCGCTGGACACCCAGCGCAGCGACAGTGACGGCCTGCCGCTCACTTTGGTGTCGGCCAATGCCGAAGACATAGAGCCTTGCGTGGAAAACGGCTGCACGGAAATGACCGACCCGCTGGTCGTCGCCCGCAAGCAGTTCGGCAACCCTGACTGGACTCCCGAAGCGGCCAAAGCCATCGTAGATGAAGCCCGCCAATCCTAACCAACAACGCCCAAGAAAATGAATACCAGAAACAAAGCACTGGCCATAGGCGGCGGAGTTGCCGCCGTCGCCCTGATCGGCTGGTTCGCCCTGTCTTCCATGGCCACCAACCGCGCCGAAGACGCGCTCTACGGCTTCCTGGATGAATACGGAATCCGGCAGAACGTGCAATGGCGCGACCTGTCCGCCTCGCCTTTTGGCAAGGTGAAGATAGACGACGTATCTGTGAACGTGATGGGGAAGGTCATTGCCACCATAGACAAGGTGGAAATTGATGACTTCACCAGCGATCAGAAGCGCAAACGCATCAGCCTGCAAGCCAGCAAGATTGCCGATGCCGACGGCTACAGCCTATTGTCGGATTGGGATTATCTTGCCGCAACAGGTGCTCGCCAGCAACCCCCCGCATCCCTGAAAGTGAAATGGGATTTCGACCTGCGTGACAATGACGGCACCCTGGAACTGGGCATGAACCAGCCCGGCGCCATGGAAGGTGAAATCAAGCTTGAACTTGAAAACACTGGCGTGCTGAATAACTTCAGCCAGCTGATCACGGAAAGCCGCGGCACGCCCAACTTCTTCGGCGCTTCCATCTGGCAATTGGCCATGATGGGCGCCCTGGAAGCCACGGGCTCCATCAGGGTCCGCAGTGCCGAAGCCAGGTTAAAGGACGACGGCTACGTAAAACGCAGCCTTGCCTTGTCTCAACGCTATCTGCAGCCGGTTTCCATCGATGAAAAAGACCCGTCCAAGGCACGCAAAAAGGAATTCGAAAAACGGCTGGACGAGAACCTGGCAGCTTGCCGCGAAGAAGCCAGCACCACTTTCAGGAGTATCAACAAGGGCGCAGCCAGCTGCAAAGCTTTTTCTGAATTCCTGGGCGGCAAGTCATCCAGTCTGAAACTGACCAGCAAGCCTGCCCGCCCGGTCAGCCTGAGCATGCTGATGGAAAACTCGCGCAGCCCAGAACAATTGCTGCTGCTGTTGCAGCCCCAGTTGGACTGATGCTCTGAACCTGACCCCCACCTTGCACCCTAGCATGAAGCCCAGCCCTACCCTTACTGATGTGCGAGCCAGACGCAAGCCTCTCGCGTGGATCCGCCTTGCCGCTATTTCCGTTCTGGCCGCTTTGCTGAGCGCCTGCGCCACACAGGCCCCCCAAGGCGTGTCCAGTGTTCAGGGCGGGGTGCAGGTCACGGGGCCAGCAAGCGAACCCATACACATACAAGGGTATGGAACCTTGCAGATTCAGCACACCTCTGCCGCCCGCCTGCAGGTTTCAGTGCCGGAACGCCAGTTGGCTCTTTTGCTGGACCCGGAAGTCACCCAGGCACGCCTGGCCAGGCCCATCGTGGAAGACGACTACACCTTGCTGCCCCTGCATATCAAGACAGCGACCTGCGCAAACCGCATGGCTGTTTATGTGTTGAAGGGCAATACGGTGGAAAGCTTTGATTACCTGGGCATGGACTGCAACCGGCAGATCGTGGACCAAAGCAGCGACACAGTATGGCGCATGAGCCAGCAGACCTCGGCAGGTACTCGCCATACCTGGGGGTTTGACGGCCGCCGCCTGACCCGGTCGGTGGTTCAGCCTCGCCCTGCTGCCGGCCCCACCCGCTCCCAGGGGCGGCAGGCCGTCGCCCCTGCACAGCCTGTGGCGCCGCGCGTACCCGCAGCTGCGCCAGCCCCTTCCGACGAACCGCTCTTCATCGACCTGCTTTGATTCCTCTGCAATGGCCTTACTAAGCAAGACCCAGCGCCCCGACTGGTTATGGGTGCTGACCATCACGACTGCGGTCTATCTTGTCATTGAGTTTGCTTTCAATGCCCGTTTGCTGGACGTGGTGGGAGGCATGCCCAATAACGAACAGCTGTCGGATATCGAAGAATACGGCCGACGCATTTCAGGGTTCGCCGTCGCTTTGCTGTTCTGGGGGAAAATATTCGAATGGCATCGCTCCAAGAGCACGGGCCGCGTCATTTGGGGCAGAGCACTGGTGAGCATCGCCATCAGCACCTTCGTGGTCGTGCACGTGGTGTATTACCTGGAAGGACGCCTGGTGGATTCCCTTGTGGAACAGTCCTCACCCGAAGTGCGTGCCGCATCGGTGTCATCGGTCGTCATGCAAAAGACGTTGGCTTCAGGCCGGCTCAAGATGAACGGCCTGGACCTTGACGCCAGCCGGCTCACCGACCCTGACGGCAAGGCATTCCTGGCGCTGTATGCACCCCTCACCAGCTATCTACCCGGCCTGGGGGCCAGGCTTTCCGACAACCACAGAGTTCTTGCCAGGCACTTCATCTACGCCGTTGCCGAAGCAGACGCTGCATCGTCAGGCCATACCGGCATCAAGCGCCCTACAAAGGCAGAAGAAGACCAGGTTGTGAGGTTGTTGCAGGCTCCCGCGGCGGCCTTTGCCGACGGAAAGCAAGTCGCAGAGGAAGGCAAGCGCTACACCCGCACCATGCTGGTACCCTCGATTGCCCTGAGCTTTTCCATCATGGGCGCACTGGTGCATATCTGGAAACTGTTCTTCTTCAGCCTGCACCTGGCCACAGGCCGGGCCGTACAACCCAGTTGGGCCAAGGGGCTGGCAATCACCGCATTGTCATTGGCGGCCCTCTTCGTTTTCACCAAGCTCCCCACCACAGACATCACCGGACAAAGGCTGTACGTCCATCTCAAGCAGGAAATGGTGGATTCCGCCCCCGACGGCGGCGATGTGAGCTTCCGCAGGATGCTGGGCTTCTTTGCCGACGCGGTTATCCATTCGCAGCCGGTAATGTACCCGGTGTTTGAATGGACGCGGGTATACCTGCTGGGCGGCTTTCAGTTCGGGTATGGCCAGGACTGAATCGCTCAGCCTGCGCTCAGCAGGCTGAACATCGTATCCAGCATGGGCTCCATGGCCTGCAGATTCCAGTATTCGAAGAGCTTACCGCTCAGGAACCCGGCCACCATAACCACCGCCAGGGTCTTGATAGAACGCCACATAGGTGCACGCCAGATCTGCTTGCGCCGGAAGGCTTGCGGCAGCCCCGCCTGCTGACGCCGGCACAGACCCAGGCTTATGGGGTGAACGACCACGCCGGCCATGAGCACCAGGCCCAGTGAAACCAGGGATACCATGAGCAGCAGTAAGCCATTGCCTGCCCATGCAAGCCCTGCCTCGAAAAGCGCGTGGCTCAGCATGTAAGCCAGCAGCCAGGGCAGCATCATGGCCCATGACCAGGCCGCTTCGGAATAACGGGGTGAGAGCAAGTCCAGAGACTGCTTTACCGCTTTGACTATGCTCATGGCGCATTCGCTGGACATCAACCCATGGCAGACATTCCACCGCAAGGACTCCGCCGTGGTTTCGGCCTTGCCGTCGCCTTCCGCCAGCAGTTCCAGCACAGCATGCGAGGCCTTGGCATTGCGCAGGTCGTCGAACAGACGTTGAGCTTCCGCAGAGCTGACGGCCTTCTGGCGCTTGGAGGGCTGTATATGGTGCCAATGAGCCAGTGTCTTCTGGTACAGGAAATCAAAAATCAGAGGCCGGCTCAGCAGGGATTGCGCCTGTTTACCCAGCGCCCTGATGCTGAAGGCAGTGTCTTTCACAGCAAGCGCAAGTTCGGAAACCGTGGCGTTGAAGTGATAGCTTATAAGCCCGACAGGGCCCGCATCCGGCTTTTCCAATAATTCAACGTTGGTGAGCTCGAGAATATTCCGGTAGTCATCGTAAGGTAGATTCTTCAGGTGTTCCAGCAGTTCTTCATGGCCCAGGCCTGCCTCGTATGACACCCGGGTATTGGCTTGGGCGCAAAGAGAGACATCTGCAAACCGAGTGAAGAAACCATGGCCTTCACACGGGGAACAACTGACCTTGCGTCTGCCCCCGCAGCCGCCGCAGGTGACATATCCACTGTACAGGCAGGTAACACAGCTTACCCACACTTGCTCGTAGCGCATGACGGACCGCCCATTGCCGTCCGAAACCATGTAGGACCGCTGTTCGTAACGCCCCCGGCTCCCGTAACAATTGTGGCAGGTGACTTCGCCCGCGCCGCGGCAATTGCCACAGTTCACCTTGCCGTTTCCCCGACAGGGGGAACATGAGTAATGGTGAGAAAACCGCCCGTAATCGAACAGCTTCACGTGGGAATCGTCGAGACGGGCCATGGACGCCCCACCCTGGGAGTGCAGGCCGGCCATAAATCGACTACGGATATCGGTGTCCTGGCGGGCCGTTTCCTTGAGTTCCTGTATGCATTGCTCGAAGGCCGTTGCATTCTCGCCGAAATGTCGGCTGTCATCCAGCCCAGGGTTGCCTGGGCTTTCATGGGTGTCGACCCGGGCACCGAACCCCCAGTCCGTCTGCACGCGGATACCGTAGGATTCGACCTTTCTACCCTTTTCCTTGATATCGTTTTCAGAAGCAAAATTGCCACTCAAAACGGAAACCAGGCGGTGTTTGAGGAAGTCGGCAGGGGTGGTGGCGCTCATGTCTGCACTACAAAAAAATCCAAATCATTACGGATTGTAGTGTGCTTTACTTCCCGCTTCAGCCTTACCGCCCCAAGGCCAGGCCTTCTCGCCTGGGGTCGGCCCCGCCGTGCAGGCCGCCAGACACCCACATTACCCCATGCAGGCCGCTGGGGAAATCTCTTTCCTGTATATCGTGCCCCATGGCCTTAAGCGTGGCGGCGGCACGTGTCAATGAAGTATGACGTTCGATTTCCGTGGCGTGGTTGCGGCTGCCCATATTGGGAAGGTCTATCGCGGCCTGGATATCCATGTTCCAGACCAGCGTACCCACCAAGGTCTTGGCCACATAGTTGATGATGGCGCTGCCACCCGGTGAACCCACGGCCAGCACGGGGTGCTCGCCTTTGAACACCATCATGGGTGACATGGAACTGCGTGGCCGCTTGCCCGCTTCCACCCGGTTGATGTGTGGGCGGCCCTGGGCATCCACGGGGTTGAGAGCAAAGTCCGTCATCTGGTTATTCAGCAGATAACCGTTCACGAATATCTTGCTGCCAAAGGCGGATTCTACCGAGGTCGTCATGCTGACGGCATTACCCTGGCGGTCGGCCACTACCAGGTGGGTGGTGGCCGGCTGTTCCAGGGTCGTGTCGGTGGGGGGCGTTTCAAGCAGTCCGGCCGGGACACCCGGCTCGGCCTTGCCCATGGAACGCTCAGGGCGTATCAGGGCCGCGCGCGACGCGAGATAATCCGGGTCCAGCAACCCATAAACCGGCACTTGGGCAAAAGCCGGGTCCGCCACGTAGGCGTCACGGTCGGCAAAGGCCAGGCGTCCGGCTTCAGAAAAATAATGCACGGCTTCAGCTGAGTCCGGCCTCGAACCTGCAATGGGCGTATGCTGCAGCAAGGCCATCATCTGCACTACGGCGAGCCCGCCTGAACTGGGCGGCGGCATGCCGCAATAGCGGTACGCCCCTACATCGGCACATAGCGCCTCGCGCTTCAGGCTGCGGTAAGCGGCCAGGTCTTCTACTGTGAGGTCGCCCGGCACCTCATGGGCAGCTACCGCTTCCACCATGTCACGTGCAAGCTCACCTTGATAGAAGGCCTGAGCCCCTTCCTGGGCCAATTGCCGCAGCACATCGGCGTAATCAGGGTTACGCAACACATGGCCCACCGGCCAGGCCTCGCCCTTTTCATCGTAGAAATAAGCCGCTGCACTGGCGCTCGCCTTCAGGCCTTTGGAAGCGGCCACCATGGCATGCATGCGCGGCGATACCTCGAAACCTTCGGTGGCGAGCCGGATGGCCGGTTGGAAAAGCTGCGCCCAGGGCAGCCGGCCGCCATCTTTGTGCATGTCGGCCAGCATACTCACCAGCCCCGGCGTACCCACGGACAAGCCACTATCAACGGCGTCAAAGAAATTCAGTGGGCGGCCTTCGTGCAGGAAACGGCCCGGCCTGGCCGCTGCCGTCGCGGTTTCCCGGCCATCGTAGGCATGGACCGCTGCTTCCCCCGCCTGATGCACCAGCGCAAATCCACCGCCCCCCAAGCCGGATGATTGCGGCTCAACCAGGCCCAGCACCAATTGTGCAGCAATCGCCGCATCCACCACCGAGCCACCCTGCTCCAGCATGCTGAGCCCCGCTTTGGTGGCCAGGGGGTTGGCTGCACTCACCATATAGTGTTCGGCCTGTGCAAGCGGGCGGCTGTTCAGGCTCTGGTGGGTGGCGGCCTCCGGCGCGATATCCGGCACAGGGATGGGCTGGGCCAGCACGCCCTGTGCGGACGCCAGCACAGGCAGGGCAAACAGCAGCGCGGTAAGCGAAGCTCGCAGCCGGGCCCACACAGGGCTGCACGGCATGGCAAGTGAAGAAATGGCGTGATTCATAGGGTGGATTCCTTCAAACAATTTTCCAGTTCGCACAAGGCCTCGCTGGGTTCATTGGCCAAGGGGTAACTGAAGAAATAGGCTTCTTCCACCTTGAGCCCGGTGGCCACAGGCATGACCAGTTCACCGGCATCCAGCGCCTGCTGGACCAGAAAACGCGGTACCAGCGCCACCCCCATGCCCGCCTTCACCGCCGCCAGCGACATGGTGAAAAGCTCGTATCGGGGGCCGGCGTTATTGGTGGGCAGGTAATCGCGCCCCTGCGCCACATACCAGCGGCGCCAGGCGTCGGGCCGGGAGGTGGTGTGCAAATGCGGCATGTCCGCCAAGGGGTCTTTATGCGTCTTTTTGGCTGCCATCAAGGCAGGCGCGCAGACCGGCAGCAGTTCCTTTTCCTCAAACAGCTTGATGCCGCGCGTACCCGGCCACATGCGTTCCGCATGATAGATGGCGGCATCAAAGGGCTGATCATTGAACTGAAAGGGTAAGGTCCGCACTGACAGACTGACGAAGATATCCGGGCGTAGCCGGTAAAAATCCGCCAGGCGCGGCAGCAGCCAGGTCATGGCCAGAGTGGGCAGTACGGCCACATGCAGATTGCGCCCGACTCCTGCCCGCGACATCAGCCCCAGCGTATCCTTTTCAAGCTGATCCAGGTGATGACGCACCCGGGCGGCGTATTCTGCCCCCGCGTCGGTAAGCATCACGCGCCGCCTGACGCGGGTGAACAGCGCCACCCCCAGCCTTTCCTCAAGGCCCGCCACCTGGCGGTAAATCGCGCTGTGCGTCAAGGCAAGCTCTTCGGCCGCGCGCGAGAAAGAACCCAGCCGCGCCGTCGCTTCAAATGCCTGTAAAGCGCCCAGATTGGGAATCCCGTGCCTCATATCGTTCATTTACTCCCGGAAATGCTGAATGAAGAACCCCGACCTGCCGGCCGGAGCTGCTGCACCTGCCGCTGAACGGACTCAACATTTGCCGCAGATGACTTTGCCCAGAACTTCCCTAAAATAGACAATAACGGAAGCTTCAAAACCATTGTCTTGCGCGGAAGGCAAGACAATGTGAGATTTTATCAATTGCGCTGTGCGTGTGGCGCACATATTCTTGGATACCATGAACTCATCCCCGAATTCGACTCCTGCGGCCAGAATGGGCGGCCATATTCTGGTTGACCAGCTCGTTGCACACGGCGTGCGTCACGTGTTCTGTGTGCCGGGCGAAAGCTATCTGGCCGTGCTTGATGGCCTGCACGATCACCAGATCGACGTCACCGTCTGCCGCCAGGAAGGCGGCGCCGCCATGATGGCCGATGCCCACGGCAAGCTGACCGGCGAACCCGGCATCTGCATGGTGACGCGCGGCCCGGGAGCCGCCAATGCGCTGGCGGGCATCCATATCGCCAAACAGGATTCCACCCCGCTTATTCTGTTCGTGGGCCAGATCGAACGCGGCATGCGTGAGCGGGAAGCCTTCCAGGAAATGGACTACCGGGCGGTTTTCGGCACCCAGGCAAAATGGGTGACTGAAATCGACCAGGTCGAACGCATTCCAGAACTGGTCGCCCGCGCTTTTCATGTCGCCACATCGGGGCGCCCCGGCCCGGTGGTCATCGCCCTGCCCGAAGACATGCTGATTGAAGTCGCCCAGGTGGCTGACACGCCCCGCTACCAGGTGCCCGAAACCGCGCCCACTGCTGCACAGATGCAAGCCATCGCCGCCCGGTTGTCCCAGGCGCGCCAGCCGGTCGCCATTCTGGGCGGCAGCCGCTGGGACGCCGGATCCGTGGCACGCTTTGAAGCCTTCGCCCAAAGCTGGAAGCTGCCAGTGGCCGTGCAGTTCCGCCGCCAGATGCTGTTTTCCACCGCACACCCCTGCTTCATTGGTGATATCGGCCTGGGCAGCAACCCGCAACTGATGCAGTTTGTGCGCGACAGCGATCTCATTCTCATGGTTGGCGGGCGTTTTTCAGAGATTCCCAGCCAGAGCTACACCTTGCTGGATCTCCCCCTGCCGCAACAGCAGCTGGTGCATGTACACCCTGATGCCTCTGAGCTGAACCGCGTTTATATTGCCTCCGAAGCCGTGAATGTGTCGCCCAAGGCGTTCAGCGAAGCCCTGGAAACGCTTCCCGCAGCGGCCGGGCAACCCGCCTGGGCGCCTGCGCTGCAAGCCATGCGCGACAGCTACACGCAATGGACCCACTCCGATTCCATCACCCTGCCGGGCGCGCTGCAAATGGGCCAGGTCATGAGCCATCTGAACAAGGTGTTGCCTGCGGATGCCATCATGTGCAACGGCGCGGGCAATTACGCCACCTGGCTGCATCGCTTCCGCCATTTCACCCAATACGGCACCCAGCTGGCACCGACTTCGGGTTCCATGGGCTATGGCCTGCCCGCCGCCGTGGGCGCCAAACGCATGTTCCCCGAACGCACGGTCGTCTGCTTTGCGGGCGACGGCTGCTTCATGATGCACGGCCAGGAATTCGCCACGGCAGTCCAGTACGGTCTGCCCATCATCGTGCTGGTCATCGACAACGGCATGTACGGCACCATCCGCATGCACCAGGAACGCCACTACCCCGGCCGCGAATCCGCCACCGCCTTGCGCAACCCTGATTTCGCCGCCTACGCGCAGGCTTTCGGCGGCCATGGCGAACGCGTGGAATCCACCGATGAATTCGCCCCGGCCCTGGAACGCGCCATCGCCAGCGGAAAACCGGCTATCCTGCACTGCCTGCTGGACCCTGAAGCCATTACCCCGGCCCAGACGCTCAGCGCCATCCGGCAACAGGCGCAGCAAGGCTGAGGCCGCATTCGCCTGAATCTTTCTTTCATTCACTTGACCGTTACAGGAAATTTCATGTCCGCACCGACCTTCAACTGGGAAGACCCCCTGCTTCTTGACAGCCAGCTCACTGAGGAAGAGCGCATGATCCGCGAAGCGGCCAGCGCTTACTGCCAGGACAAGCTCGCGCCGCGCGTGCTGGAAGCCTTCCGCAAAGAACATACCGACCCGTCCATCTTCACCGAAATGGGCGAACTCGGCCTGCTGGGCGTCACCATTCCCGAAGCCTACGGCGGCGCTGGCCTGAACTACGTCAGCTACGGCCTGGTGGCCCGCGAAGTCGAACGCATCGACTCCGGCTACCGTTCCATGATGAGCGTGCAGTCTTCACTGGTCATGGTGCCCATCAACGAATTCGGCTCCGAAGAACAGAAACAGAAATACCTGCCCAAACTGGCCAGCGGCGAATGGATCGGCTGCTTCGGCCTGACCGAGCCCAACCA
>JAAZDZ010000485.1 GCA_012512545.1 Alcaligenaceae bacterium
CAGTTGTCGCCTTCACGCAGCGTGAAGGGGTACTGCAGGCCATCGTCGCTGATTTCCCATTGGGTGGCCAGCAGGGGCAGGGGGTTGAGGTCGTCGTCGTAGGTGAGCAGGCCCTCAACCACTTTGGGGCCGAGCTCGGCATTGGTGCCGGCCGTGGTGGTCAGGGGAATGAAAGAGGCCGGTTCGGGCGTGACGATCCAGTTCAGGCTGCCGCCATGGCGGGCTTCGTTTTTTGAACCTTCAGCCGCTGCGTGTACCGTTGCGATCGGGCCAGCGCCAATCAGCCCGGACACGCACAGCGCCGCCGCCGCGAGCGTGAGTCCGAATTTGCGACGACCGGCAATAAACCCTGTAAAACGAGACATTTGCAGTTCCATGAGAGAGCAGTGAATGAACCCCTCATTATTCTCTGTCAGCCGGGCGTCGTCAAAAGCTAAAAAACAATTTGAATATTACAGAAAGAAATAAACAATAGCGCAGACCGCGTGTTTTATGCATGTGAAAGGAGCGCCGGAGAGCAACCGCGCTTATTGGCCTGAGAGGGCCTGAACCAAGCGCCCCATGGTGTCATAGCCTTCCTGGAACAACCTTTCCAGAAAGGGGCTGATCTGCGGCAATACGACGGTGAGAATGGTCAGGCCCACGGTCAGGCTGATGGGAAAGCCGACAGCGAACACCGACAACTGCTGCGCTGTGCGGTTCAGAATGCCCAGCGACAGGTTGATGGTCAGCAGTACCACCATCACCGGCAGGGCCAGCAGCAGGCCGGAAATCACGATCTGGCGGCTCCATTCCATCAGCACGCCCCAGCCATTGACATCCAGTTCGGTAATGGCGATGGGCAGCACTTCAAATGTGCGCACCAGGCCGCCTATCATCAGCAGGTGACCATTCATGGCCAGGAAGGTCAGCAGGGCGACGGTGTTCAGAATGCGCGCCAGCACCGCTGTGTTGCTGCCGGTACCCGGGTCAAAGAAGGAAGCAAAGGCCAGGCCCATCTGCAGGCCGACAAACTCGCCTGCCGTCTGTACGGCGGCGAAGATGATGCGCATGGTAAGCCCAAGAGCGAGGCCGATCAGAATCTGCTGGCCGAGAATCCCCAGAGCGCTCCACGATGCGGTGGCCAACGAGGGCATGGGCCCGAGCGTCGGTGCCACAATCATTGTCAGCATGACCGACAGCCCCACCTTCACCCTGGCGGGAATAGCCGATTCGCTCAGCAGCGGGGCCGAGCCCACCATGGCGGCAATGCGCGCGAACGGCCAGATAAAGGTGTTGATCCAGACATAAAGCTGGTCGATGGTGACGGAAATCACGCTGGCTTACTGAACCAGTTGCGGAATCATGCCTATCAGCGACTGGATGTAGTCCACCATGGTGGTGATCAGCCAGGGGCCCAGCAGCGCCAGCGCGGCTCCACCGGCCAGCAGTTTGGGCACAAAGGCCAGGGTCATTTCGTTGATCTGCGTGGCGGCCTGAAAAATACTGATGACCAGGCCGACGATAAGAACGGACAGCAGCAAAGGGGCGGCCATCTTCAAAGCCACCAGCATGGCCTGATAGATCAGGGACATGACGGTCATGGAGGTCATGAAGGTCTCCTAAAGATAGAAGCTGCGAGCCAGTGAGCCCAGCAGCAGATGCCATCCGTCGGCCAGCACGAACAACATCAGTTTGAAAGGCAGGGAAATCGTGACGGGTGGCACCATCATCATACCCAGGGACATCAGCACGCTGGCAACGACAAGGTCGATGATGAGAAAGGGAATGAAAATGGTGAAGCCGATCTGGAACGCTGTTTTGAGTTCGCTGGTGACAAAAGCGGGAATCAGCACGCGCAGGGGTACGTCGTCTGGCGCTGCCAGCGCGGGCAGTTCCGCCATATTGGCGAACATGAGCAGGTCGGCTTCGCGGGTCTGTTCCAGCATGAAGGTACGCATCGGCCCGCTGGCCAGTTCCAGCGCCTGCTGGAAGTTGATGCTGCCGTTGCTCAAGGGCATGTAGGCCAGGTCATACACCTGATCGAAAACCGGCGACATGGCGTAAAAGGTCAGAAACAGAGCCAGACCGATCAGCACTGAGTTGGGCGGCGACGTATTGGTGCCCATGGCGGTGCGCAGCAGGCTCAGCACAATGATGATGCGGGTAAAGCCCGTCATCATGAGCAGCATGGCGGGCAGGAAAGACAGCATGGTCATCAGGACCAGCGTCTCGACATTGAATGACCAGGTCTGGCCGCCGTCCGCACCGGGGGTGGAGGTCAGGGCGGGAAAGGTCGCTTGCGCCGCCGCCAGCCCGGGCAGGACAAGAAGCAGCGCCAGTAGAAAACCGGGGAAAAACAGGCGATTCATGATGACGTCAGCGCCGTTTCAGCGCGCGGGCGAGGGCGGCGGTGAAGCCCGGCGAGTGATTCGCCGGGCCGGGGTCGGGTCCGGCAGCGCCAGGAGGCAGGGTGTGCAGCAGGTTGATCTGCTGGCTGGTGACGCCCAGTACCAGCCGGGCATCCTCGACTTCCACAATTGCGACCCAGGCGCGGTTGCCCAGGCTCTGCGAGGCAACCAGACGCAGCGCATTATTGCCGCTGCTGCGCCCCAGCCCGCTGCGACGTACTGCCCATGCGCCCGCCAGTATCACCATCAGGATGAATACCAGCGTGACGATGACGCGCAATACGTCGGCTTCGCTCATGGGTCAGCGACGGTTGCGCAGTCGGTTGATGCGATCTGCAGGCGTGATGATGTCGGTGACCCGGATGCCGTATTTGTCATCAACGACGACGACTTCGCCTTGCGCGATGAGATAGCCGTTGACGAAGATATCCATGGGTTCGCCAGCCAGGCCGTCCAGTTCGACAACGGAACCCTGGCCCAACTGCAGGATGTTGCGGATGGTCAGCCGGGTGCGGCCCAGTTCCACCGAAAGCTGGACAGGAATGTCCATAATCATTTCGATGTCGCTGTCGTTGTCAGCGGGGGTATCGACCAGCGGTTTGAAGAGATCTGCAGCGGCAGGCGCGGCGCTGACCTCTACTGTAGCGGTTTCCTGGGCAGGTGCTTCCGCGCTTGCGGCGGCCTGCTGGGCCGTTTCGGCAGCAGTCTGCTCCGCCAGGGCAGCAGCCCAGTCGTCAGCGGCTTCAGCCAGACCTTCAGCCTGGTTCGACTGATTTGTGCCCGCGGCCTGTTCGGCCATCGCCGCCGCCCAGTCGATTTCGTCGTCGGAAGCGTCGTCCTTGGAAGGGTCTTGGGTGGGATCAGTCATTTTTTTCTGTACGTACAGTCGTAATGGGTTGAGACAAGGTCAGCATCTTCTGAACCCGTATCGCCATCTTGCTATTGTACGTGCCGTAAGTGCCTTCAAGCACGGGCACGCCGCCCACGTGGGCGGTCACTACTTCAGGAATGTCGATGGGCAGAAGATCGTTGACCTGCAGGCGCATGAGTTCGCCTACGGTCATGTTGATCTGCGCGAATTCGGCGGCCAGTTGAACTTCGGCCGCGCGTACTTCGCGAGAGAGTTGCTGGGTCCAGCGTTGGTCGATTTCGTTGGTGCCGCCTTCCTGCAAGGGGCGGGTCAGCAGATCGCGCAGCGGCTCGATCATGGAGTAGGGCAGGCAGATGTTCAGCTGGCCCCCGGCCGCGCCCAGCTCGATCTGGAAGGTGGATACCACCACGATTTCATTGCCGCTGCTGACGCTGGCGAACTTGGTGTGCATTTCCGAACGGATGTATTCCGTTTCGATCGGATAGACGTTTTCCCAGGCCGAGCAATAGCTTTCCAGGGTGATTTCCAGCAGGCGGCCAATGATGCGCTGTTCAGTGGTGGTGAAATCGCGCCCTTCGACACGGGTGCTGTAACGGCCATGGCCGCCAAACATGCTGTCGATCACCAGAAACACGAGGTTGGGATCGAAGGTGAACAGCGATGCGCCGCGCAAAGGCTTGAGAGCTACCATGTTGAGGTTGCTGGGCACCGGCAGGTTGCGTTCGAAATCGGTGTATTTCACGATGCGGATGTTGCCGACCGTGATGTCTGCGTTACGGCGCATGAAGCTCAGCATGGCGCCGCGCAGGCGCCGCGCGAAACGCTCGTTGATGAGTTCGAGCGTCTGCATGCGGTGGCGTACCACGCGGTCCGGGGAGCTGAGGTCGTAGGCCCGGACACCGGAGGCGTCGGCCTGTTCCTGCTCAGGGGCATCGCTTTCGCCTGTGACACCAGCCAGCAGGGCATCGACTTCATCTTGCGAAAGAAGGCTCTGGTAGGACATTACTGCACCACAAAGGCCGTAAACAGAACGGCGGAAATTTCCGGGCCGCGAGGTTGCGGCAGATACGGGCGCTGCAGCAACTGGGTGAGATCCTGCACCAGCTTTTCACGGCCGTCCGGAGTCTGGATGTAAGTGGGGTTCTGCACCGAAAGCAGACGCAGCACGCGATCACGGACTTCAGGCATGTATTCAGTCACCATGGCGCGGGATTCGTCATCGACCAGGCGCAGGGTGATGGCCAGGTACAGGATGCGGGTGGAGCGTTCGTCGCGCAGGGTGACGGTGAAGGGTTCCAGGGCGGCAAAAATAGGCGCGGGCAATGGAGCCACTGGCGCACGCGGGCGGGGTTCGACCTGGCCGTCCGCCAGGGCGGGGCCGAGAATTCCCGATTTCTGAAAAAAGAAATAAGTGCCCGCTACGCTGCCGCCAATGATCAGAATGACGAGCAGCAGCCCGAGAATGAATTTTCCCAGCTTGCCAGAGCCTGAGCCGGAGGATTTTTTTATTGCGGTTGCCATCGTGATTGCTGATTTTGTTACGCAGGAGTAAGCAGGTTTGATCCAAATGTGACATTGTGCATGAAGTCAGGCCCTAATGGTGCGGGAACAGCCACATGAATGCCGGATAACCCTGAGTTTATGCTTCATGCTGTTAAACAAAGGTGTCAACCAGGGCATTCGGGTTGGACGGACGGGCCGGGGCGCTGCCAGCTTCGGCAAGTTCGCCTGCGGCTTCAGAAGCGCCCGAAGCCAGGGCATGCTGATGGCCCTGGGAGGCTGGGTCTTGCGAAGCCTGCCCGGACGAATGCTGATCGTTGACGTTGGCCTGCCCCAGGGAAATACCTGCCTGTTCGAGCATTTGCTGCAGTTGTGGCAGGGCGTTTTCCACGGTTTGCCGCACCAGCGCGTGGGGCGAGCTGAAAACGGCATGCGCCACGTTGTCGTTGAGGTTGATTGTGATGCGCAGCGGGCCGAGTTCGGGCGGGTCGAGCCGCAGCTCGGCGATTTTACCCAGGTTGTTGGGGGCTTGAGCGATGCTGATGAACTGGCGGCCGAGTTCGGTGGGCCATTGCGGGCTGCCAAGTGGGGCGCGAATGCCCGCACCAGGGGTTGCCAGGCCGGGGGCCTGACCTGGCAGCATGCCCGCAGGCATGAGGCCGGGCATGGCGGTGGCAGGCGCCAGAGGCGCTGCGCCAGTCAGGGCCGGGCC
>JAAZDZ010000486.1 GCA_012512545.1 Alcaligenaceae bacterium
CCCTTGAATCCGCCATAGCCCGCGCCTCAGTGAGCATCGGCCGGACGCCATTGCCCGACCTGCTCGTCAGACGGCTGCACCGTGGCGCCATCCACATAGCGGATGTCGGTCATGACGCCCTTGCCATCCTGCACCGCCAGCGTACCCACATATGCGCCCATGGTGGATTGATGATCTTGCGGACGATAGGTGATCGGCCCGAAAGGCGTCAGGACATCCAGGCCCTTGAACGCCTGGATCAGGGCTTCGGTATCGGTGGAGCCTGCGGCCCGCATACCTTCAGCCAGAGAAACAATGGCGCTGTAGCCAATGACGGTGCCCAGGCGCGGGTAATCGTTATAGCGGGCCTGGTAAGCGTCCAGAAAAGCCTGATGCTCAGGCGTGTCGATGGCATACCAGGGGTAGCCGGTCACCACCCAGCCTTGCGGGGTTTCACGGCCCAGAGGGTCGAGGTATTCGGGTTCGCCGGACAGCATGCTGACCGTTGGCAGATCGTTCAAAAAACGGCGCTGATTGCCCGCCCGCACGAATTTGGCCAAGTCGGCAGCGAACAGCACATTGAAAAGCGCCTCGGGCCTGGCATCGGCCAGCGCCTGCACCACATTGCCCGCATCAATACGCCCCAGGGGTGTGGCCTGCTCAGCCACGAACTCGACATCAGGCTGAGCCTGCCTGAGCAGTTCCTTGAAGGTTTCCACCGCGGATTGGCCATATTCATAGTTGGGATAGACGATGGCCCAGCGCTTGCGGTTCATTTTCACGGCATCGGGAATCAGCATGGCCACCTGCATATAGGTGGAATTGCGCAGACGGAAGGTGTAACGATTCCCCTGTTCCCACACGATTTTGTTGGTCAGAGGCTCGCTGGCCAGAAAGAACACCTTACGGTGCCGCGCATAGTCGGCCACGGCCAGCCCGATATTCGACAGAAACGTGCCTGTCAGAACATCCACCTTCTCGCGTGTGACCAGCTCTTCAGCTGCGCGCACGGCATCGCCGGGGTTGGAGTTGTCGTCGCGGATGATGAGCTGTAATTCTCGGCCGTTCACGCCGCCTGCCGCATTGATCTGCTCCACCGCCAGTTCCATGCCCATGCGGTAAGGCCCCAGAAAAGCCGGTTGTGTCTTGTAACTGTTCAGTTCGCCGATGCGGATGGGCTCCTGCGCCTGCGCGCTGCCTGCCACCATGGCAACGCTGCCACACAAAAACGCCAGGGTGCGCGCCAGGCGCCGAACAATGGGCATGGTCATTTCCGATATCCCGAAATAATGAATGATTGGTGAAGGTACTGCTCTCGTAAGCGCGGCCTGTTCCGCCGCCACACCCCATTATGCTAATACTGAGCATAATTAACCGTCAAGGCCCTTTCAAGAGACCAAATAGTCTACGCAGGATGTAGATATCCGCGCCCGCCTCCTTATAATGCTTTTTTTGGTTTCTGGATTTCATCGTAATGGAGCTATTGCTTGACCCTACCGTATGGGTCGGCCTGCTAACCCTGGTCGTCCTTGAGATCGTCCTCGGGATCGACAACCTCATCTTCATCGCCATACTGGCAGAGAAACTCCCCCCTCATCAGCGCGACAAGGCCCGCGTACTGGGATTATCGCTGGCGTTGCTCATGCGCCTGGCTCTGCTGTCAGTGATTTCCTGGATGTTCCATCTCACGACGCCCCTGTTCCATATCAGCAACATGGCGTTTTCAGGGCGCGATCTCATCCTTATCGCGGGCGGGTTCTTCCTGGTCTTCAAAGGCACGATGGAAATGCACGAACGCGTCGAAGGTCAGCGTCACGCCGTGCTGCAATCGCCCGCCTACGCCAGCTTCGGCGTCATCGTGACGCAGATCGTCGTCCTGGATGCTGTCTTCTCGCTTGATGCCGTCATTACGGCGGTAGGCATGGTGGACCATCTGGAAGTCATGATGGCCGCAGTCACCATTGCCATCGGGGTCATGCTGTTCGCCTCCAAGCCGCTCACCCGCTTTGTGAACGCCCACCCCACCGTCGTCATCCTGTGTCTGGGCTTTTTGCTCATGATCGGCTTTTCACTGGTGGCGGAAGGCTTTGGCTTCAAGGTGCCCAAGGGCTATCTGTATGCGGCCATCGGCTTCTCGGTCATCATTGAATTCCTCAACCAACTGGCCCGTCGCAACCTGCTGCTGATGCGTTCCGACCGCCCCATGCGCGAACGCACTGCCGAAACCGTGATGCGCATGCTGGGCAAGCGCAGCAGCGCGACGACAGAATCTTCCGACAGCGAAATGCCTCCCCAGGACGCCATCCCGTTTGCCGAGGAAGAACGCTATATGGTCAGCGGTGTGCTACGACTGGCCGAGCGCAGTGTGCATTCGGTCATGACGCCGCGTAACGATATCTCGTGGGTGAATCTGGAAAGCGAGGCCGGCACCATCCGTGCCGACATCAACAAGACGCCCCATGGCTTCTACCCGGTGTGCCGGGGCTCGCTGGATGAAATCGTCGGCATCGGCCGCGCCAAAGATCTCATCACCGATCTCATCATTGATGGCAAGGTAAATCAGCAGCGCTTGCGCCCGCCCATCATCGTGCATGAAACCGTGCGCATGCTGGATCTCATCAATACCTTGAAGTCGGCGCGCGGCCAGCAGGTCATCGTCATCAACGAATTCGGCACGGTCGAAGGCTTGGTCACCCCCATGGACGTGTTTGAAGCCATTGCCGGCGACTTCCCCGATGAAGACGAAACCCCGGACATCATCGTCAAAGCCAGCAATCAATGGGTGGTGGAGGGCGGCACCGACCTGCATCAGTTCGAGCAGACCCTGGATCTTGAAAACCTGGCTTCCGAAACCGACGACTTCAGCACCGTGGCCGGCTTTCTGCTGCAGCAGCTGGGCAAATTGCCCGAAGTCGGGGAAACCTTCACGCTCGATCACGGCGCCGACGCCCTGCACTTCCGCATTCTCCAACTGGATGGGCGGCGCATTGCCAAAGTATTCGTGGAACGCCTGCCCGCGGCGAATGACGCGGCTTCGCCCGAAGCACCCTGAGAAACGGACAAACAGCGCAAATTCATGTTATAGTCTTTTTCTTGTCGGGGCGTAGCGCAGCCTGGTAGCGCATCTGGTTTGGGACCAGAGGGTCGCGAGTTCGAATCCCGCCGCCCCGACCACTCATTTACGGCCTTCCGAAGTTATATCCTCGGAAGGCCGTTTTCATTGAGCGGTTTACCCATGCTGACCATTTTGGAAAACGATGGCCTGCGAACCCTGCACTTTGGCACCCCTGCCGTGCAAGGCGCTATGCGGGTCACCCAGCCCGACGATATCGAGCTGGAATATGTGCAGCAGATGATGATGTGGCTGCTGTTTCGTGACCATGCCGAACATATCGTTCAATTGGGCTTAGGGGCCGCAGCGCTTACCAAGTTTTGCTATCAACGCTTGCTGGCCTCGCACGTCACGGCGGTGGAACTCAACCCGGACGTTATTTCCACCTGCCGCCAGCAATTCGCCCTGCCTACCAATGACGATCGCCTCAACGTCCTGAATATGGACGCACTCGACTACGTCAACGATTTCTCGCGGCGCCGCACCATAGACATACTGCAGGTTGACCTATACGACGCCCGTGCCCATGCACCGGCTGTGAGTTCTGAGGCTTTCTACGCCGCTTGCGCCAACACCCTGAGCCGCGACGGCATAATGACTGTCAATCTTTATTGCGACTGGCCCGATCATGGGCGGCATATACGGATGATGGAAACCGCATTTGAAGCGGTCGCATGGCTGCCGGAAGTCCACGACGGCAATATTGTGGCCATTGCTTTCAAGCGCTCGCCATCCGTAGATTTTGAAGCGCTACGCGAACGCGCCACACACCTGCACCAAACCTTGGGCCTGCCCGCTCATACATGGGTAGACGGCCTGTTTGCCTGGATGCTTGGTGAACTGGATATTCCTGTTATGCCTGAAGCGGGCGGCCTGCCCAGCTAACACCTCTACAAGGTATCCAGAACTTGCCGCAAAATACCAGCAGAATAATGGCTGGCGACAGCCGCAAGAAAACCGCTGAAGTCGTGGCTGGCAGAATCATCAGCGCGATCTGACACCGTGCGTACGATGGCAAAACGCGCACCGTACTCATGGCAGACCTGTGCCACAGCAGCCCCTTCCATCTCCACACACAAAGCATCCGGCAGCGCTTCGCGCAGTGCCCGCACGCTTGCGACACGGTTCACGAACTGATCGCCGCTGATTATCAGCCCGACATGAACGCGGGGAACCGATAAACGGAACGCCTCGCGCGTAGCCGGAGAAATATCCTGCGCCCAATCCTGCTGCAAATAGCGCTGTGCAGCCCGTTCAAGCTTGGCGCTTAAACCGCTATCGGCCAGAATTCTGCTGCGGCTTAATAGCGGGATCTCATGGCGAGGAAACAACGGGCTAGCGTCCAGATCATGTTGCAGCAGCGCCGTGCCAATGACAACATCGCCCACATTGACGTGGCTGGCGACGCCGCCCGCCAAGCCGGTAAAAACCAGGCGATCAACACTGAATTCCCGTATCAAGGTCACCGCTGTCGCAGCTGCGGCCACCTTACCGATGCGCGCCAGGACCACCACGCAATCCTGACCATGCAATGTGCCCGCATGATAATCCCGCATGCCGATGCGACGGGTCACCACGTTTTCCATCGTGTCGAGCAGATCAGCGATCTCCTCATACAAGGCCGCCATAATGCCGATGCGAAGCATGTTTCCTCCGTAAGTGTCAGACCGGCATATTAGACTGTCCGCGCAGAAAAGACCGCTATCGCCCGATTTGCGTGGGTTGTACGCTTATGTCATTGTGCGTCTCAACAGAACCGCCACCCCATGCTCGGGAAACCCCTTAGGAATCGGACACGACAGCCAGAAGGCGACTCTCTATACTTGTTGCGCTATCCCTTTGAACAAGGATGTTGGTTTATGTCACCCGCGCAGTATCTGAATTCCATTGCAGAGAATTTTGGCGAACATATCGCCCTGGACGACAGCGAAATCGCCGTCTCCTATTCGGAACTCGCCGTTGCCGTCCACGCCATGAGCGTTGCACTGGCCAATATGGACCCGACTCCCGGATCAACCGTGGCTTTGTGCGCCGATTACTGCCACGAATATCTCGTCACGGTGTTGGCAGCGCAAGCCGCCAACAAAAAACTACTGCCGCTCAGCACCGGCGCCACGACTGAAGAGCTTGCGCCGGTTATCAATTCAGCGCAGCCCAGCACCATTATTGTCGATGCCCGAGGCCACGCCCTCATCCCTTGCGATGAAGATTTCAAAATTCATTTTTCGCAATTTCCGGGGCTGGTCTCCACCTATCGCGATGCAGAGATGCCCACAGTCGGGGACGGCGCTACTCTGGCAGAAAAAACAACTGCAAATTGAATAGCGGTACAGACATACGAGCGGCCTATAATCCCCGCAACTGCAATCTACGCTATCTTGTATGTCCCAGAATTCTCTCGACGATCTTGCAAGGCTGCTGCTGCGCCTGGTGCTTGGCATACTGATTTTTTTCCATGGCTGGGCCAAAATCAAGCACGGCATCGGCGGCATCGAGGCCATGCTGGCTATGCGTGGCCTGCCTGCGTTTCTGGCCTGGGGCGTTTACCTGGGTGAAGTGCTGGCTCCGCTGCTGCTGATATTGGGTGTTTACACACGCCTGGGAGCCGCCCTTATCATCGTCAATATGCTGTTCGCCTTGCTTCTGGCCCACAGCGGGCATTTCTCCCACTTCACTTCCAACGGCGGCTGGCGTCTGGAGCTCCAGGCCATGTTTCTGGGAGCCGGCATAGCCGTACTCATGCTGGGCGCCGGCCGCTATTCTCTCGGCGGCCGCTGGAACTAAATAAGCCTCCATCACCATGATGCCTCCTGTAAAGCGTAAACCCCGCCTGGCCTTGGCGCTAGGCAGCGGCTCGGCCCGCGGCTGGGCCCACATTGGCGTACTGCGCACGCTAGAAGAGGCTGGCATCCAGCCTGACATCATCTGCGGCACCTCAATTGGCGCCTTGGTCGGCGCAGCCTATGCAGCAGGGGAGCTTGACCGCTTCGAACAGTGGGTTCGCTCGCTCAACCTACGCGATGTCGTGTCACTGATGGATTTTCATCTGAATGGCGGCATGCTCAAAGGTGAGCGCCTGATGAGCTTCTTCCAGAAGCATTTCATGGATTGCCCCATCCAAGCACTCAACGTGCCGTTTGCTGCGGTAGCCACCGATCTGCACACCGGCCAGGAGGTCTGGCTGAAGGAAGGGTCTACCACTGACGCGGTGCGAGCCTCCATTGCGCTGCCTGGGCTGTTTTCACCCTGCTGGCTTCAGGAACGCCTGTTAGTGGATGGTGGTCTGGTTAACCCAGTGCCCGTTTCACTGGCGCGCTCAATGGACGCCGACATCGTGGTGGCCGTGGACCTGAACACCGATATTCTTGGCCGCCACCTGGAACCTGAGCCGGAACAGAAGCTGCGTTCCACGGTAGGCAGCGCCTGGCGAGCACACTTGCCGGAAGCCTTGTCATCGTGGCTGTCGGGCAGCCCTCCCGAGGTCGAGCCCATGCCTTCTCTGATCGATATTCTGTCGAGCAGCATCAATATTATGCAGGTCAGAATCACCCGCAGCCGCATGGCGGGCGACCCTGCCGACGCTGTCATTGCCCCGCGCCTGGCCTCGCTGGGCCTGCTGGACTTTCACCGCGCCGAACTCGCTATTGATCAAGGTATCGCCGCCGCCCAAGCCGCCCTGCCCACGCTGCACAGCCTGGGCTTGGGAAAACCGCTGGGAGGCGATGATACGCCCGATCAGTAAACGTCCGAGAACTGCTTGAGCACGTCAGGGTTTTCAAGTGTGGACGTGTCCTGGTCAATTTCCCTGCCTTCGGCAACCAGCCTTAATAGGCGACGCATGATTTTCCCAGAACGCGTTTTGGGCAGGTTGTTGCCAAAGCGGATATCCTTGGGCTTGGCGATCGGCCCTACCTGGCTAGCCACCCAGTTGCGCAAGGTTTCAGCAACCTTCTGCGCTTCTTCACCATTCGGCGCGGCTTGCTTGAGCATGATGAAAGCCACAATGGCCTCGCCCGTCGTGGCATCCGGTCGCCCTACCACCGCCGCTTCAGCCAC
>JAAZDZ010000487.1 GCA_012512545.1 Alcaligenaceae bacterium
ATGTGTTCTTGAAAAATGTTCTGGCGGCGCTGGCAGTGGGGGGCGTGCTTGTGGGGTGTGCCGCCTCCGGCGATCGTATGGTGCGGGCGGACGACTTACGCAACGACAACTACCTGGTGACAGATACGGTTATCAGTGATCTGGATTTCCCCTCTCTGCAGCGCAATTTATTTCAACACCGTGCTGCATGCGGCAGTGCACCGCGCTTTGTTATGCATGAAGGCGAAACCGCCTACGCCAGCCTGATCGAAACCGCTGACACACCGGAAAGCTATGAAAACGTTGTGATTGCGGACCTTATTCAGTACCCCGAATCATGGCGCGCGCCTGTTCGCGTGGCGATCAGCTTTTACAGCTACTACATCAACGACGATATTAAACAACGGGTAGATGCCATGTTGAACGCTGTTCGCCAACCAGGAAACTGCATGTAGCGCCCGCTTCAGGGGTTTCTTAAGACACATTAAGGTGCCCGCCGGGCACTTGCATCATCATTGCTCATCAAACATTTCAAGTGGCATCAGTGCGTCATAAATATGAGCAAATGTTTTAAATGATGTCTTATTGTTTGTCTCGGGGGCCCGAAAATGAACAATATCTCGATCGGTACGAGATTGATTCTGGCATTCATGTTTCAGCTTCTGCTGCTGGCAATGGTGACCGGCATCAGCCTGTGGCTTATGAGCACCAGCGATCAGGCCGTCCGGACATTGACTGGCGCGCCTTTGCAGAACGAACGTCTCATCGTCGAATGGGACAAGCTGCTGTCCATCAATATGGCGCGCCTGGACGCGGTGGCCCGTAGCCAGGATCCCGCGCTCATTACGTTTCTGACCGATCAGGTGAACGAAACGGCGCAGCAACTCAACGGCGTCGTAGGCCCTTTGAGCAATAACCTGCAGGATGACACGGCGCGCACGCTCTACCAGGATGCCCTGGCTTCCTTCAACCGTTTTCATGAAGAGCGCGATCGCGCGTTGCGGGCCAAGGCCGCTGGCGACGATGCCGCCGCCATGCAGTTCTTCAGACACGATGTGACGCCGCTGATCCGCACCTATCGTGGCGCTTTCGAGAAGCTGCTCGACTACATGAAAACCCAGATCGACGAAGAAAGCCTGCGGGTGCACGAAAGCAACGAACTGGGTCGCTACATCATGATCGGGACTCTGCTGGTGTCCACCGTGCTCAGCCTGGGTACGGGCCTGCTTATTACCCGTTCCATCGTCCGGCCTTTGCAGCGTTCGGTGGAAGCTGCCGCTGCGGTGGCCAAACGCAATCTCACTCATCGCGTCGTGGTGCATGGCACGGATGAAACCGGCCAGCTCAGCCGCGCGCTTCACGACATGACCAACAGCCTCACCCATATCATGGGCGAACTGCGCAGCGAAGCTGATGAAATTGCATCGGCGTCCGAGCAGATTGCCGCTGGCAACAGCGATCTCGCTTCGCGCACCGAACAGCAGGCCAGCGCTCTGGCCGAAACCGCTGCCACCATGGAGCAAATGACAGCCACGGTCAAACAGAATTCCGATAACGCCCTGGCGGCCAACACTCTCACGGCCTCCGCCAAGGCGGTGGCACTCAAGGGGGGCGAAGTGGTTGATCGCGTGGTCGATACCATGGGAGCCATCAATGATTCAGCCGGGCGTATTGGCGACATCATCGGCGTCATCGACGGGATTGCCTTTCAAACCAATATTCTGTCGCTGAATGCGGCGGTAGAGGCGGCCCGGGCGGGCGAACAGGGCAAGGGGTTCGCTGTGGTGGCCTCTGAAGTGCGCAGCCTGGCGCAACGCAGCGCTTCCGCCGCACAGGAAATCAAGGAATTGATTGAGTCGGCGGTGCAGGCCGCGCGCCACGGCAACAGCCTGGTCGATGAAACCCGCAGCACCATGAGAGAAATCGTAGACAGCGTACAGCGGGTGACTGACATCATGAGTGAAATCACAGCGGCCAGCAGCGAACAGGCGTCGGGCATTGAACAGGTGAACGTGGCCATTTCACACATGGACGAAGCCACGCAGCGCAATGCCGCCATGGTCAAGGATGCGGCAGACGCGGCAAGCAGTCTGCGCGAAAAGGCCGCCGAGCTGGCGGATATCGTCATGACGTTCAAGCTGCGGCGCAATAGCAACGAAGTGATCGACATGGGGCCGGCAACCACCACGTCGCTGGCTGAAGCGCAGGTCTGACGCCCGGGTGTCAGGAAGCCTTCAGCCCGGCGCGTCAGGTCAGATCAGAACAATGTCGTACTGTTCCTGCGAATACAGGCTTTCCACCTGAAGGGATATTGGTTTACCAATGAAATCGCCCAGTATGGCAAGGTGATCGCTTTCTTCTTCCAGAAACAGGTCAACCACCGCCTGGGAGGCCAGAATGCGGAATTCCTTGGGGCTGAACTGTCTGGACTCCCGCAGGATCTCCCGCAAAATTTCGTAGCACACGGTGCGTGGCGTGCGTACATTACCGCGCGACTGGCAGGTCGGGCAGGGTTCGCACAACTGATGGGCCAGGGAATCGCGGGTGCGCTTGCGCGTCATTTCCACCAGGCCCAGCTGGCTGAATCCGCTGACGGTCACGCGGGTGCGATCGCGCGCCAGCGCCTTGTTGAGTTCGGCCAGCACAGCTTCGCGGTGTTCCTGGTCTTCCATATCAATGAAGTCCAAAATGACGATGCCGCCCAGGTTGCGCAGGCGCAACTGGCGGGCAATGGCCACGGCTGCTTCCAGGTTGGTCTTGAAAATGGTGTCGCCAAAGTTCCGTCCGCCGACATAACCGCCGGTATTGACGTCAACTGTTGTCAGCGCCTCGGTCTGGTCAATGATGAGATAGCCGCCCGATTTCAGATCGACCCGGCGCGACAGCGCGCGGGTGATTTCCTCATCGACATTGGCGGTGTCGAAAAGAGGGCGCTCACCGCTGTAATGGCGGATGCGATCCACAACCGATGGGGTGTAGCGCTTCGCCCATTCGATGAGTTCCTGAGTGGTGGTGCGGGAATCCACCGTAATATGGGTGGTGGAGGGCGTCGCCATGTCGCGCAGAACACGTTGCGGCAAGGTCAGGTCGGCATACAGCAGTGCAGGAGCACCCTGGGTTTTGAGTTTTTCCTGGATGCTGACCCATAAAGTGCGCAGGTAGGAACAATCTGCTGCCAGTTCGTCATCTGTCGCGCCTTCCGCCTGAGTGCGCACGATGAACCCGCCCGCATCGTCGTCGGTGATCAGCCGCGTCACGCGTTCGCGCAGCGCCAGGCGTTCGGTTTCGGAATCAATACGCTGTGAAATCCCCACATGGGGTTCAAAGGGCAGGTACACCAGCATCCGGCCAGCAATGCTGATCTGAGTAGAAAGCCGGGCGCCTTTGCTGCCCAACGGGTCTTTGATGACCTGCACCATGAGGGGCTGGCCTTCAAACAGTAGCTTTTCTATTGGCGTAACGGGCAGCCCCTTGCTGCGCTCACTGCGATTCTGCCGCAGATCCGCGACATGAATGAAAGCGGCCCGTTCCAGGCCGATATCGACAAATGCACTTTGCATGCCGGGCAAGACGCGGACAACTTTGCCCAGGTACAGGTTGCCAACATGGCCGCGCTGAATGCTGCGTTCTATATGAAGTTCCTGTGCCGAACCCTGTTCAACCAGGGCGACGCGGGTTTCAAAAGGCGTGACGTTAATGAGTATGTCTTCAGTCATGAATGATTTTTGCTTATGTTTGGTATGACGACAGCATAAGACCTAACCGCCACGGGCGCACACAGTAAGCGCGGCCCGCAAAAAAACCCAATCAGGGCTACTGCATGGCAGTCATCGAGCCCAAGCTGGCCAGGTTCCGGCAGCGCTACAGGGAATGGGTCGCGTAAACGCCCTGCGTAAAAGCCTGCGTTGCAGGCGC
>JAAZDZ010000488.1 GCA_012512545.1 Alcaligenaceae bacterium
CGAACACCCGCTCTATGGACATCTGGGTCGCATTCGCCACGGGCGCGGCAAGATAGGTCATGAGCAAGGCCATGGGTGTAATGGCAATCTGCCCCAGCGCGTAGTTGTAGCCGATGACCACCTCGGTAATGAACTGGAAAAATACAATCACCCCGACAATCGCCCAGAAAGGCGGCTGCATTTCCAGTATCAGCCACACCAGCAGCGACCCCACCAATGTACCCGCCATACGCTGCAAGGCCCGATGCAACGTGATATGCAGGTGCGCGCCTTGCATGACCGCCGTCGCGCCAATCGCTGCCCAGGAAGGGTGATTCCAGCCTGCCGCATGCGCAATCAGCGCTGCTGCGCCAGCGCCAATGGCAATGCGCCCGCCCGCCAGCAGAATATGGGAAAACGGGCGGCTCGGCTCTTCAGGCACTTGTACCCGGCCAAGTTCCTTCAAACGAAGAAAATCCGTGGCTGATGTCACCAGCCAGGCCACCAGCCCCCCGGCTGCCGTGGCCAGCGTGCGTTCAACCAGCATGCTCCATGAATCCAGCGGCGTCATGGCCGCGCCGGCGGCAAACACAATGATGACCGCGCCCGGCCCGCCCAGCTTCCAGTAGCTGAAGCCTATCGTAGCGGCACCCGCCACACAGGCCACCATCAGCACCACCACAAAGGCGGGCGCCCCCAGCCAGGAAGTCAGGGAGGTGACAAAAACAGCGCCCGTCAGCATGACGGCGCATATCCAGACAATGCCGTGGCGCTTCAGCAAAGGCGCGAACCGGCCAAACAGCGCCGCCAGCGCGCCGAGGGCGGCAAACCCGACCAGATGCGGCCACATGGAATGGCGCAACAGCACAATGGCAATCAGAACGGCCAGCGCCGCCTGCAGACCCGCTATGCAGCCCATCCAGGGCGAAGGCGGGGGGTTGAGACGCAGGCTGGCATGAAAATGCTCGGGCGCCAGCAGCCGCCGTGCAGTGACACGCCGGGCTTTCATGGCCCGCGCGCGCGCCGCGCGTCGATTACGGGCACCGGAGGACGCCTGCAGATTGGGTTGAGAAGGTTTTATGCTCATGACACAGTGATTCTATCCTCCCTGAACAGGGGTTAAAGTAGCCAAACCCATAAAACAAGGAGAAGCAGGCAATGAGCGAGGAGAAATTCGCCCTGGTCACGGGCGCGGGTTCAGGCATCGGCAAACAGGTCGCCCTGGCGCTGATGGAAGACGGCTATCACGTCGCCCTGGCCGGGCGCCGCACTGACGCGCTGGAAGAAACGGCCCATGCAGGCGGTCAGTCCGGCACCCGCTGTCTGGTGCAATCCACTGATGTCGGCGACCCGCAAAGCGTCGAACGCCTGTTCACGCGCATCACTGAAGAGTTCGGCCGGCTCGATCTGCTTTTCAACAATGCGGGCATCTTCACCAAACCCGCCAGCATCGAAGACATCCCCTACGAACACTGGAAAGCGGCCCTGGATGTCAACCTGACCGGCTACTTCCTGTGTACCCAGGGCGCTTTTCGCCTCATGAAGGCTCAGCAGCCGCGCGGCGGGCGCATCATCAACAACGGCTCGATTTCGGCCCACGCCCCCCGGCCCCAGGCCACCTGCTACACCACCACCAAGCATGCCGTCACCGGGCTGACCAAGGCCAGCTCCCTTGACGGGCGGGCCTACGATATCGCCTGCGGCCAGATCGACATCGGCAACGCCGCCAGCGACATGACCGATGTGATGCGCACCGGTGTC
>JAAZDZ010000489.1 GCA_012512545.1 Alcaligenaceae bacterium
GTATCGCCATGGGTCTGGTCAAGGAAGGCGAGCGCTTCGTCGTCCTGTCCGACATCCTGGGTGACGAAGATCACCTGGGCGACATGGACTTCAAGGTAGCGGGCACGGTCAACGGCATCACCGCCCTGCAGATGGACATCAAAATCCAGGGCATCACCAAGGAAATCATGCAGGTTGCGCTGGCGCAGGCCCGCGAAGGCCGCATGCACATTCTGGATGCCATGCGCACGGCCATCGAAGGCTCACGCAACGAACTCTCCGAGTTCGCGCCGCGTATGCTCACCCTGAAGATCAACCCCGAGAAAATCCGCGATGTCATCGGCAAGGGCGGCGCCACCATCCGCGCCCTCACCGAAGAAACCGGCACCCAGATCGACATCAACGATGATGGCAACATCACCATCGCCAGCGCCGATCTCGACAAGGCCCGCGAAGCCGAGCGCCGCATCAAGGAACTCACCGCTGACGTCGAAGTTGGCACCGAGTACGAAGGCCCCGTCCTGCGCCTGCTGGATTTCGGCGCTATCGTACAAGTGCTGCCCGGTCGCGACGGCCTGCTGCACATCTCTGAAATCGCCAACTACCGCATCGCCAACATCAACGATGTACTGAAGGTCGGTCAGATCGTGCGCTTCAAAGTCATCGAAGCCGACGACAAAGGCCGCCTGCGCCTGTCCATCAAAGCCATCGGCGGCATTGAAGCCCAACAGGGCGAGGGTCCGGCTCCCACCGAATCCTGATCCTTAAAGATGGGGTCAGACGCCATTTCATAAATGGTGTCTGATCCCATTTTCGGTTCGCTTTCGGCAAGTGTCTTATAATCTTGCGTTTGCCCGGGTGGTGGAATAGGTAGACACAAGGGACTTAAAATCCCTCGCCGCAAGGCGTACCGGTTCGATTCCGGTTCCGGGCACCAGTTCAAAGGCCGCTTCTGCTTTAGCAGAAGCGGCCTTTTCCTTTCATTACGCGACTATACGGCTGTTAACTTTCCACGCTTAATCCAGCAGCTCGGCGCGGCAGTAGTTCAACACTTCCGCGTGGACGACGCGGCTTTCCAGCGCAGCCTTTATCAGATGATGGCCTGTAAGCCCTTGTCAGCGATGACATTGAGCAGCTTCAGGGCTGGCCCCGTGGGATGGGTGTCGCCTTGCTCCCACTTACGCACGGTCGAGGCCGACGTATGCAAATGAAGAGCGAACACAGGCTGGCTGAACTTCAACGCTTCGCGCAGACGCTTGATGTCGGCAGCGCTGAACTCCCGCACCGGCGGCGGGCAGATCGCGTCGAACTCGCGCATGGTTACCTTGCTAATTGCTCCGGCTTCGTGGAGCGCGGCCAGGTCACCACGCAGGGATTCAATAAGCTTGCTCACAATTCACCTCCAATAACACACCAGACTGCAACGCCTTCGACAGCGCCTCTGCGGACAGTCCCAGAAACACTTTGCCAGCGAATTGCAGTGCCTTCTTCTCGTCCTGCGTGATGTTTGCCCTGTCACTCTTGGGGAATCCATGCAGGAACACATAGCGGCTACCGATCCTGGCCGACAGCAACGTGCGGTAGCCGCCGCTCTTGCCGCTGCCGGGGCGGGCAACCCGCTTCTTGTAGAGGAAGCCGCCCAAGTCCGCATCAATCAGGCCGCTTTCCATCTCCTGAATCGCTTTGCACAACGCAGCATCAGGCAATTTTTCGCTCGCTTGCCAGCGCGCGAAGTCCTTTCGCTTGAGTACACGCGTCATCTTGACCTCCAAACTATACCCGAAACGGGTACATTTTTGAACGTTTTTCGCAGGCAAGACAGAACGCGATTAGCCTGTATAGGGGATTTCTTCATGCGCTTCGTCAGCTCACCCAATTCCCCAAGCGAGGGCTTGCGGCGGACGCCGGAGTTCGTGCGGTATTGCGGCATGAACACTTTGCGGCCAGTTGATGTTATCTTGTGTAGAACTCAAGGAAAACCCGCCACAACGGGCTGTATCCAAGCTGGGAGAGTTACCGGTGCAGCACCCATCTTCTGGCTTAAAATCCCTCGCTCTTTGAGCGTACCGGTTCGAAGGTTGTATGAATAAAGGTTCGTTTTACCTGGTAAGTGTAGGCGTCGGAGACCCCGACAACATCACGATCAAGGCACACAAAACCATACAGCAGGCCGATATCGTCTTTGCCTCGTCCACCCGGCAGGCGCTGTTTGCTGAGCTTCTGGCTGGCAAGGAAATACACGATGTCGGGCACGGCATGTTCACGCCCATGCAGCGGCGTCACATGTCTGAAGACGAGGCCGCCGCCCTCGAAGCCTCTACCCGCACCACCATCCGTGAAGCCATTGCCGCAGGCAAAACCGTCGCGGTGCTGGATTACGGCGACCCTGCGGTATATGGCCCGCAATCCGGTTTCATGAATGAATTCCGCGACCTGTCCCCGGTCGTGATTCCCGGAATTTCCAGCTTCAATGCCGCCAATGCGGTGCTGGCTACCGACATTACCGATGGCCTGGAAAGTCAGTCGGTTACGCTGACCATCGCCAAGCAGGCTTACGATGATTACGACGGCCCGGATGCTCTGCCCAGGCTGGCAGCCACCCGCGCGACACTGGCTTTTTTCACCATGAAAACAAACCTGGCGGATGTCGTGCAGCAACTGAGTCGCTCATACCCGGCAAGCACGCCCATCGCCATCGTATTGCACGCGGGGTCGTATCAACAGCAGCGCCTGGTGCGTGCCACCCTGGACACCATTCTGGCTCATATGGGCGACACCCCCTTGCCGTTTGAACACATGATTTACGTTGGCGATGCGCTGCGAGATGTGCCAGTCAATCATCAGGAGCAAGAATGAAGGCAGTCGGGTATGTGGAGCAACGGGCCGGCTTGGGCGTGGATGGGCTGGTGGATATCGAACTGCCTGTTCCCACACCGGGGCCGGGCGATCTTCTGGTCAAGGTAGAGGCAGTCGCTGTCAACCCGCGCGACATCAAGATGCGCGGGGCGCAGCGGGCTTCGCCAGACAAGCCCCGGGTGCTGGGTTGGGATGCCGCAGGCGTGGTCGAGGCTGTCGGCAGTTCGGTGTCCGGTTTCGCCAAGGGCGACCGCGTGCTGTACGCAGGCAATATGCTGCGTTCCGGCGCCAATGCCGAATTTCATCTGGTGGATGCCCGCATTGCGGGCCGCATGCCCGAAGGGCTGAGCTTCAGCGTTGCGGCCAGCTTGCCGCTCACCACGCTGACAGCCTGGGGCATGCTGTTCGACCGCTTCGGCATCACCAGGGCAGGGGGCGATCAGCAGCGCCTGCTGGTGTTTGGCGGCGCGGGAGGTGTAGCTACTATGGCTATACAGCTCGCCAGGTGTTTCACCAACCTGACTGTCATCGCCACGGCATCGCGGCCAGAAAGCGAAGCATGGGGGCGCCGCATGGGGGCTCACCACGTTGTATCGCACTATGGCAGCTTCGATCAGGTCTTGATCGACCAGGGCCTGCACCCCATCCAGTGGCTCTTCTCCATGAGAACTTCGCCCCAGGCGTTTGCCGCCATGACTGCCGTTGCCGCCCCCTATGGGCGAATTGGTTTTATTGACGAGCCCGAAAGCCTTGATGTGAATCTTCTCAAGGCCAAAAGCCTGTCATTGCATGCCGAAGCCGCCTTCACCAGGCCCATTTTCGATACCCCGGATATCGGCCAGCAGCGCGCCGTGCTTGAAGAAGTTGCGCAACGGGTGGCAGAAGGGAGCCTGCAATCACCCGTTGGCGAACATTTTGGAGCAATCAGCGCAGCCAACCTGCGCCGCGCCCATCAGGCCATCGAAAGCGGCAGCACCATAGGAAAACTGGTGCTGGAAGGTTTTTAGTAGCCTGTTCAAAAGCGCCCTAAGCCTGCTGCGGCAAAAAGCCTTCCACAGAAAGGTAGCGCTCGCCGGTATCGTAGGTGAAGCCCAGCACGCGGGCGCCTGCGGGCAGTTCAGGTAGTTTCTGCGCAATGGCTGCCAGTGTCGCTCCCGAAGAAATACCCACCAGCAGCCCTTCTTCGCGCGCGGCACGGCGCGCGTATTCGCGGGCTGCTTCAGCTTCGACCTGAATCACGCCATCCAGCAGGCGGGTATCCAGATTCTTGGGAATAAAGCCAGCGCCAATGCCCTGAATCGTGTGCGGGCCAGGCTGACCGCCCGAAATCACGGGGGAATCCGTGGGTTCCACCGCGAAGACTTTCAAATCGGGAAACCGCGCCTTCAGCACCTTGGCCACCCCGGTCAGGTGGCCGCCAGTGCCAACGCCGGTAATCAACACATCCAGCCCTTCCGGGAAATCGGCCAGCACTTCCTGAGCCGTCGTGGTTTCGTGGGCAGTGACATTCACAGGGTTGTCGAATTGCTGGGGAATCCAGGCGTCCGGGGTTTGCTCAGCCAGTTCCTGGGCACGCTCAATTGCGCCCTTCATGCCTCTTTCGCGCGGCGTGAGATCAAAGCTGGCGCCATAGGCCAGCATCAGGCGGCGGCGTTCAATCGACATGCTTTCGGGCATGACAAGCACCAGCTTATAGCCCTTGACCGCCGCTACGACGGCCAGACCCACACCGGTATTGCCGCTGGTGGGCTCGATAATCGTGCCACCCGGCTTGAGCTTGCCGGTTTTCTCGGCTTCTTCAATCATGGCCAGCGCGATGTGGTCTTTGATGGAACCGCCTGGGTTGCTGCGCTCAGACTTGATCCACACATTGCTGTTGTCGCCAAACAGGCGGTTGGCGCGGATGGTGGGCGTGTTGCCAATGGGTTGCAATACGTTGTCGAATTTCATGATGCCCCTGAATGGTAGGTTCGAGAGAGACCTCGATTCTATGGCTGGCTGGCGCATACGGCCAGCGCCGCGTGAAAGCTGCTGCGACTCAGCATGCTGCGGGCCTGCCACGTTGCAAGGCATGCCATAGCCCAGGCCCACCTTGTGGCTTCAACTTGTTCAGCGCATCTTTAACGAATCTTTGCCCTTGTCATCTGTCTTTACACCCTGAGCCTGCTATAAAGAGGCTATTGATTTTCTGCAGGATAGAGGAATATGTCGATTCAAACATTGAGCCGCTTGGGCCTGGCAGTGTTCGTGGCTGCCGTGGCGGCAGGGTGTTCTTCAACCAATCCGGGCGTGGCCGCAGACAGCGGCGATGCGCGCGTTGTCACCACCAGCCTCGAATGCCGCTGGAACCGCAGTGCCTGCATTTACGAAGGGCGGTACGAAAGCGGGGAACGCGATTACGCGGAAGACGAAGCCCGGCGTCTGAACCAGGCTTCTCTTGATCGCCTGCAGCGCGTCAGGTAGAAAACGGCCTGCCAGCACAGCGGGCAGGCGTTCGCATACAAGAATCAGTATGCCTTGGCCGTATCCAGCGATCGCTCAATGGCGTCGGCCAGCTCATTGACTTCAAACTTCGCAACATAGGCGTTGGCGCCTACCTTGCGAACGTGCTCTTCATTGGCATTGCCCGACAGCGACGAATGAATGATGACGGGCATGTTCTTCAGGAGGTCGGTGGCGCGGATATTGCGTGTCAGGGTGAAGCCGTCCATTTCCGGCATTTCCAGGTCGGTCAGCACAAAGCTGATCTTGTCGGAAATCGGCACGTTTTCAGCCTGCGCCTGAGCAGCGATGACCTTGATTTTGTCCCAGGCGGATTGCCCCGTGATATGCATGTCATAGGGGATATCCATGGTTTTCAGGCTGTTTTCCAGCAAAGTGCGTGCGACTTTGGAATCGTCCGCCACAATGGCCACGGCGCCGGGCTTGTAATTGAAACGCTTGTTTTTCATTTCATCGGCACGCCCTGAGCGGTCGCCCGGAATGAAGTCGAACAGAATCTGCTCCACATCCAGAATCAGCGCCATGCGGCTGTCATCCAGATTGTCGGCATCCAGCCGCGCCATGCTCATGGTGTAGCCGCCACTGATGCCGGTCTCGGCAGTCAGCACCTGGTTCCAGTCCAGGCGCACGATATCGTCTACGGATTCCACCGCAAACGCCTGGGTGCTGCGCGCGTATTCGGTAATCAGAAGAATATTCAACCCGGTGCGGGGCGTGCCGCCCACAATGGCGGGCAAGTTGATGACCGGCAGAATCTTCCCCCGCACGTCAATCATGCCCATCAGCGGCGGGGCCATGCCTGCGGCCTGAATCAGTGGCACCATCGGCATGATTTCACTGAGCTTGAAGACATTGATGCCAAACAGTTCGGCGCGATCGCCATCGGGTGGGGTACCCAATTTGAACAGCAGCAACTCGAACTTATTGGCAGAAGTCAGGTTGGTCCGCTCTTCAATGTCTTTCTGAAAATTTTTCATATAGTGCTCTCATACCCCTAAAAGGCTCGACTGAGGAACCCGCTGAATTAGATCTCTAATTGTAACGGTATTGTCGTATTGTGCTTGTCTGGCGACATGATAGAACGTTTCATGTGTTAGCTTTGTGTCATGGATGAAAAACTCAGGGTGGATA
>JAAZDZ010000490.1 GCA_012512545.1 Alcaligenaceae bacterium
AGATTCTGGGTTCCAGCCCCGCCGATTACAGGCAATACATCTCTGACGAGATTGTCCGCTGGGGCGAGGTGATTCGCGCAGCAGGCGTGAACCTGGACTGATTGAACAAAAGCAGCGTGGTGTGCGCCCGCGACATGTATGAAAAGCCTACAACTTGTCTCCATGTCGCCTGTTCTGTGTTTTCTTGCCAGACAGTTGATAAATTATCGGTCTGGCGCAGATCGACGGTTCCTGTCAGCATGAATGCCAATGACGGAAAGGCTGGGTCGGATACTTACCTGAAGAAGCCCCATGCGCACACACACCTTGCTCTTTGTTGTCGCCACCCTCTGCCTGCTGACGCTCAGCCGCCTTCTTCTGTCCTTGTGGCAATGGCGGCGCGTGCAGGCCGCCGACGGGTTATGGCCAATCATCAAGGGAGGCTTGCGGATAGATGCCGCCCTGATCGCCATGCTGGCCGGCATTCCCGCGCTGCTGGCGCCATGGCTGGGACAGTACGCGGCGGCTGATGCCATTGCCATGGCATGGTTTCTGACAGCATGGTTTCTGCTGGCGCTGCTGGAAGCCTCGACCCCGCAGTTCATCACGGAATACGACACCCGCCCCAACCGCCTGTACGTAGAGTATCTGAAGCATCCCAAAGAAGTCTCCGGGATGTTATGGAAGGGGTATAAGCCGACCCTGCTTGCCGCCGTAAGCGTTATCGCGCTGCTGCTGTGGGCGGGGTTTCAACTGCTTGGCGAAGTCAGGGTCGAAACGACTTTATTGTGGTGGCAGAAAGCCTTGTCCACCCTGCTTATTGCCGCTCTGGTCTTTCTGACCATAAGGGGCACGCTGAGCCACCGGCCCCTGAACCCGTCCAGTGTCGCGTATTGCGGCGATGGCATGCTCAACACCCTGCCCCTGAATTCGCTCTACAGCGTTTTCCATGCAATCTACAGCATGAAGAACGAACGTTCCGCGTCTGATGTCTACGGCAAGTTGCCTCAAGAGAAAGTCAACGAGACCATCAACCGCTGCGCCGGAATCACCCCGATCAGCCGGGACATTCCTTCATTGCACCTCCACACCCCTGACCGCCAAAGAGCCCGCCCGCTCAACCTGGTAATCATCGTGGAAGAAAGCCTGGGCGCCCAATACACCAATCGGCGGGACAGCCGCAGCCTGACACCCTGCATTGACGCGCTGATGCGGGAAAGCTGGAATTTCACCCGCGCCTACGCAACGGGAACACGATCTGTGCGGGGCCTGGAGGCGCTTGTCGCCGGTTTCCCGCCAACGATTTCCGACGCCGCCCTGCGCCTGTCCGGCGCTCAGCAGAATTTCTTCACCCTGGCACAGGCGCTCAGACAGCAAGGCTACCGATCGCATTTCATCTATGGAGGCGAAGCCCACTTCGATAATATGAAGAGCTTTTTTCTGGGCAATGGCTTCGACGCGCTTCACGACATCCACACCTTCAAAAACCCGGCATTTGTAGGCACTTGGGGCGCTTCGGACGAAGATATGTTCAGCAAGCTGGACGCCTTGCTTTCCCGCGCGGACGGGCAGCCCACATTCACGCTCGCTTTCTCGGTCAGCAATCATTCGCCCTGGGAATACCCGGCAGGGCGCATTGAGGCGCAAGGCGATCCTGCGACAGCGGAAAACACAGTCCGATATGCCGACTGGGCGCTTGGGAATTTCTTTGAAAAAGCGAAGAATTCCCCCTACTGGGAGAACACCATATTTTTGGTTGCAGCCGACCATGATTCCAAAGTGCATGGCGCCGACCTCGTTCCGTTAAGGCATTTTCATATCCCTGCCTTTATACTGGGCGCCGACATCCAGCCAAGGCAGGACGACCGCATTATCAGCCAGATCGACCTCCCCACAACACTGCTGTCGCTGATCGGCATTCAAACCCCGCACCCCATGATTGGGCACGACCTGACGCGCTCCAGCGGAAACCGCGCCATGATGCAATACGGAGAGAACTACGGATACCTGAAGGGCGACACACTGATTGTTCTTGAGCCGCATCGCCCGCCTTCCCAGTATGTTTATTCAGTGCCCGGCACATACACGCCGGCCCCTCTGGACAGCGCGCTTCATGAAGAAGCCCTCAGCCATGCCCTATGGCCCGCATATGCCTATAAAAACCGTGAATATACGCTGCCGCACCTTTATAGCCCCA
>JAAZDZ010000491.1 GCA_012512545.1 Alcaligenaceae bacterium
CCGCCAGCAGGCCGCCAGCGGCAACACGGCCGTTCGCGGCGGTTCCACCATTTCCCAGCAGCTCGCCAAAAACCTGTTTCTGTCGAATTCCCGAAGCTATGCCCGCAAGGGACAGGAGCTCATCATCACTTACATGATTGAGCTCACCATGAGCAAAGAGCGCATTCTGGAGCTTTACCTGAATTTCGCGCAGTGGGGGGCGGATGTCTTTGGCGCTCAGGCTGCGGCCCAACGTTACTACAAAGGCCAGGCATCGGGGCTGAGTTCCAGCCAGTCGGCGCGGCTGGCGTCCATGCTGCCACGCCCCGCTTACTATGACCTCAACGGCGACACCCGCTACCTGAGATCGCGTACTGCCACCATACAAAAACGCATGCGACTGGTTGAAGTCCCCTGAAGGGCGGAGCAAGGATGATTGGAGGAATGTTAATCTTGCATATTTAGCCCTTCTAACATTAATTCAGAATTCCATGCGCACGGCCCGCCGCTATCTTGCGAAAGAGATCTACCGATCCAGCTCTGTCGTGCTTGTCGCCCTGCTGGGCCTGTTCACGTTCTTCGCCCTGATCGAAGAGCTCGACAAAGTCGGCTCCCAGTTCACATTGCTGAATCTGTTCTACATGCAGGCGCTGGCGCTGCCCACCTACCTGTACGATCTGCTGCCCATCGGCGTTCTGATCGGCTCTGTGCTTGCCCTGGCAGGGCTGGCGCAACGCAACGAACTCGTGATTCTGCGCGTATCAGGCATCAGCGGCCTCAAGCTGCTGGGCATGCTCTGGCTGGTGACCATCCCCTGGGTGATGGGCGCCTTTCTGCTTTCCGAAGTCATTACGCCCGCTGCGGAACTCAAAGCCAGCCAGGTCAGCCTGGATCTGCTGGGCCGCGCCGAAGGCGGGCGCATGAGCAGCGGTTACTGGTTCAAGGAAACCGACGCCCAGGGCGGCACCCGCATCATCAATATTGCTCAACTGAACGCTGACGGCGCCGTCAGCCAGATCACACTGTACGAGTTTCGCGCCGGCCAGGAACTGAGCTCGATGTCGCAGGCGGCGAGCGGGCTGTTTGCCAACGGCACCCTGCTTCTCAAAGACGTGACCGAAACCATCATTGACGAAACCTCGGTGCAGGCACTGGCCGATGCCAGCCCGCCGTCCGAACCCGTGACCCGCATCGAACGCCAGGCCGAGCGGGTGCTCAACACCACCCTGACGCCCGAACGCCTGATCGCCCGGGTGCTGACGCCCGAACGCATGTCGATCCTCGACCTGGCCGACTACATCCGTTATCTGTCAGACAACAATCTGCAGACAGACCGGCAGGTCGTCGCGCTGTGGCGCAAGGTCGCCTATCCCTTCACCCTTTTCGTGATGATGACCATCGCCGCACCCATTGCTTTCATGCAAACCCGCAAGGGCGGCGTGGGCAGCAAGGTATTTATCGGCATCCTGCTTGGCGTGGGCTTCTTCATGGGGAATCAGCTCGCCCTCAACGTGGGCATGCTGAGCCGCTGGGCGCCCTGGGTCACTGCGCTTGTGCCCAACCTGGCCGCCCTCGCCATCGCCTTCGGCGCACTGCTGCTGATGGAGAATCAACATGGGGTACGCCGTTTTATCCAGACTCGCGTGCCCTGGAGCAAAACTCTGGCATGACCACACACACCCCCATCTGGATGATTGGCGACTTGCAAGGCTGCAACGACGCCTTGCAGCGCCTGCTTGATCATCCTGAAATCGCAGCCGACCGGAACGCCCGTTTCTGGTTTGCTGGCGACCTTGTCAACCGCGGCCCGGACTCTCTGAAAACCCTGCGCACCATCATGTCGCTGGGAGATCGCGCAACCTGCGTGCTGGGTAATCACGACTTCCACCTGCTGGCCATTGCCGCAGGCTTCAAAAAACCCGGCAGATCCGATACTTTTGACGAAATCCTCGCGGCCCCTGATGTTGACGGCATTCTGGATTGGGTCCGGCACCGGCCCCTGCTGCAC
>JAAZDZ010000492.1 GCA_012512545.1 Alcaligenaceae bacterium
ATCAAATCCCGTCAGGTGGACCTGCATTTTGATGAAAACGAAGGCATCGCCCGCCATGGCAGGCTGTACTTCAAGAATGTGCCGATTCTGTACTCGCCTTACCTGACCTTTCCCATACGCAAGGAACGCAAGTCAGGTTTCCTGATGCCCACGTATGGCACGTCCACGGCGGGCGGCATGGAATTCTCGGTTCCGTATTATTTCAACCTGGCGCCCAACTACGATCTCACGCTGGTACCCCGCATCATGGCCAAGCGCGGCGTGCAGCTTGGCAGTGAATTCCGCTATCTGGGCCATTCCTACAGCGGCACGCTGGAAGGTACGTATTTGAACAGCGACCGCGAGGCCGACCGCGACCGCTGGTATTACGGACTGAAGCACCACCAGGCGCTGGGCGGGGGCTTGCGCGCGAACTTCGACGTTCGCAGGGTGTCCGACGATGACTACTTCCGCGATTTTTCCGCGTTCGGCCTGAACGAGGCCAGCACATCCTGGCTGGCCAGTTCCGCCAGCCTGTCCTGGGCGGGGTCGCCCTACCTCAGCAGCAGTGTGGCGGTGTACAAGTACCAGACACTGCAGGATTCCGGAACCAGCTATCGTCCGCCCCAATACGACAAACTCCCCGAATTTCATCTGCGGGCAGCGCGCTATGACTGGGGCGGCTTTGATGTGGTGTCGGAAAACTACGCCACGCGCTTCTCCATGCCATTCTATTCAGGCACGCTGTCGGTCTTCGACGAAGACCGCGATAAGCGCCGCGCGCCCGATGGCGACCGCTTCACCTCGTACACCACGATTGCCTACCCCATTGTGCGGGCAGGCTGGTATCTGACGCCCCAGGTGGGCCTGCATTTAAGCCAGTACAACGTTGACTGGTACGGCGACGAACTCCGCCATTACCAGGGGCGCGACAAAACCCATTCCCGTGCTGTGCCGATTTTTTCCATTGATTCCGGCCTGACGTTCGAGCGCGATGCCTCGTTGTTTGGCAATGCCGCCATCCAGACGCTGGAACCGCGCCTGTACTATCTGTACGTGCCGTATCGCGATCAATCTCAGCTTCCTGTCTTTGATACGGCTTATTCCGATTTCAGCTTCAGCCAGGCTTTCAGTGAAAACATCTTCAGCGGCGGCTGGGACCGCATCGCCAACGCGAACCAACTGACCATCGGCCTGACTTCGCGCTGGCTGGATGCCGATACCGGCTTTGAGCGCTTGTCGCTTTCATTGGCGCAGCGCCGGCACTTCAGCGATCAGCGTGTTTTCCTCTGGCAACCGGACGAACGGCCTGTCCGCTCCAAATCTGATTACCTGGTGGGCGTGAATGCCGCGGTTACCGATAAGCTCAGCGTGCGTTTCGATGGCCAGTTCAGCCCCGAATCCAACTCACGCAACCGCATGACGACAGGGGTGCGCTGGGAACCCAAGCGTCTGGCCAGCGTATCGGCCTGGTATCGCTACCAGCGCGATGCGCGCGAAATCCGCGATCCGGGTTATGAAGTCGATCCAGACGATGATCTTGGCCGCGAACAGGTCACGCTGGCGGGCCAGTGGCCGCTCAGCAATCGCTGGTACGCCCTGGGGCGGTATGATTACTCGCTTAAAGAAAGCCGTTCCACGCAATCCATCCTGGGCCTGGAATACAAGGGTGATTGCTGCTGGTCGGCCCGGGTGGTGTTGCAGCGCTATGCCGTAGCGCGCCAGGAAGCGAATACTGCAGTGTTTTTCCAGCTTGAACTATCCGGCCTGGGCGGCATCGGGTCTGACCCCATGAGCTTGATTCGTGAACGGGTCGTCGGGTACCAGGATATCAATACACCCATACCAGAGAAAACTGTTTTCGAGAGGTATCAATGATGCGCAGTGTGCATGCCCGGCGCCAAATGGCCGTTTTGCTGATGTCGTTGATGGGCGCCAGCATGGCATCCGCCAGCTTCGCCGCTACTCCGGCGGTCGAGGCGTCTCCGCCGCCTGCGGCGTCGTCACAGCAGTTCGTCGATGGCATCGCCGCCATCGTGAACAAGCAGGTCATTACGCTTAAGCAGGTCAATACCGAAGTGGCCGATGTGGCGCAGAACCTGAAATTGCAGGATATTCCGATTCCTGAACACGCTGTGCTGCAGCGCCAGGTCTTGCAGCGCATGATTGTCGAGGAATTGCAACGTCAGGAGGCCCAGCGTCTGGGCATCCAGGTTACCGATGCGCAGCTGCAGCGCGGCATCGAAAGCATTGCCCAGCGCAATAATATTTCGGTGGACGAACTGCGCAAGGCGGTTGAAGTGAATATGCCATGGGAACGCTATCTTGAAGGCGTGCGCAAGGAGATCAGCTTCGATCTGCTGCGCCAGCGACAGGTCGATTCCACCATCAATATCAGCGATGCCGAAGTTGATGCCTTCCTGCGCAACCAGGGGCGCACGCTCAGGGTGCCTGGCGCCTCGGCGCCCGTTTCAGCGCCGCAACAGCAGACGGCGCCGCGCGTATTGGGGCTGGCGCAGATTCTCGTGGCCGTGCCAGAACGGGCCGGTTCGGCGGAAGTCAACCAGCTGCAGAATCGGGCCGAGCAATTGCTCGCCCAGTTGCAGGCGGGCGCTGATTTCGCGGGCCTGGCCGCTTCGTCTTCCGATGGGCCACAGGCGCTGGAAGGCGGGATGATGGGCGTGCGTCCGGTGGAAGGCTGGCCCGATCTCTTCATCGAGGCCACCAAGGGGCTGCAGGCGGGGCAGGTGTCACGGGTTTTCCGTAGCGGCCAGGGCTTTCACATTCTCAAGGTGCTGACTTTGGGGGATGAGCCGCGCGCCGCTCAGGCACAGCCACAACAGGATTTTTCCGTGGCCGGCCAGCCGCAGCTTGAGCAAGGCCCCATGATTGTCACGCAAACCCACGCGCGGCATATTCTGGTGCGCACCAACCAGATTACCTCAGACGAGCAGGCTGAACAGCGTTTGCGCCA